>DAINBR010000106.1:0-9776 GCA_036732865.1 Bacteroidota bacterium
GGATTGGAGCATTCCTGCGGCGGGAGGGAAGGTCGAGTTACACTGGATGGGAAGGGATACCGGGTATTTTCGGCACAATTAGGAATTGTGGATTGCGGATCCGCAATCCACAATTGTCTACCTTGCATTCCCCCCGCATTTCGTGTAACTTTCGTTGAAGTTGGATCCCCCGTCTCACGGTTATCCGGAGCATAATGAGCATCACCGATATCTTCATCAGTATTATCGTTGTACTGGGATTGGTTTTTCTCAACGGTTTCTTCGTTGCTGCCGAGTTTGCCATTGTCAAAGTCCGCTCCACCCAGATCGAGCCTCTGGCAAAGGCGGGCTCACGCCGGGCTCAGGTTGCCGAGCATATCATTCACCATCTGGACTCATATCTCTCGGCGTGCCAGCTGGGCGTAACCATGACCAGTCTCGGCCTCGGGTGGGTCGGTGAACCGTTTGTCGCAGGTTCATTGATGCCGGTGTTTGCGCTGGTGGGTATCCAGGAATCCGCGGTCGTTCACACTGTGGCCCTGGCGCTGGCATTCAGCATCATCACCTATCTTCATATCGTCCTTGGTGAACTCGCGCCGAAGTGGCTGGCGATTCAGTATGCGCGGACGACGACGCTGGCTATCGCGCGTCCGTTGCACCTCTTTTTCCATATATTCCGGCCCTTCATCTGGTTCCTGAACGCCAATGCGAATATGTTCCTCCGGCTCATCGGCATTAAGCCCGCCGGCGAGCACGAGATGGCGCAAACGGAAGAGGAACTCCGGCTGATGCTCAGCAAGGGGAAAGCCATCACGAGCACCGGCAAGAGCATATCTCTGCGGGCCATCGGACTCCGCGACCGGACCGTCCGGCAAGTGATGGTTCCGCGCACCAATGTGGCCGTGCTCGACACGAACAAGACGATTGAACAGAATATGGCGGTGGCTATTGACTCCCAGTTCACACGCTACCCGCTATGCGACCGGAACCTGGACAATGTGGTGGGGATGGTGCACCTGAAGGATCTCATCAAGCTGAAGGGGGAGAAGGGACCCGGGGCCCGCCTGCTGGACATCAAACGGGAGATGCCCTTTGTGCCCGAGAGCATGTCGCTGGAACGCATTCTGAACTCTTTTTTGGCAAAGAGGGTGTTGATGGCCATCGCTGTCGATGAATACGGCGGAACGGCGGGGCTCGTGACGCTGGAGAATGTGCTAGAAGAACTGGTGGGCGAGATCCGCGACGAATTCGACGTCGAACCCGTCTATGTGCAGAAGATCAGCGAAACCGAGTTCATCGTCGACGGGACGATGCCGATGCTGGATTTCTCCCGCCAGTTCTCAATCGTCCCGACATCCACCGATGCGGCGACCGTCAACGGGTATGTCATCCACACATTCGGCCGTATGCCCGAGCGTGGCACATCGCTGCGCCTCGGCGGATGGCAGGGGATTGTTGAAGCGGTCGACGGGATCACGATCAAGAGTATGCGATTGAGAAAATTGCCGGCGGAGAGCGCCGTGGGAAAGGGGACCGGATGAGAGGAGTGCGCAGGACGGGTGTTGTTGCGGCGGCGTGCGTGACGCTTGTCACGGGTGTGTTCGCCCAATATGAAACACCGAGGGAGTACAGCGATCGAGAGGTCCGGTACATGTCCGCCGGCGCGATGTTCCGGGACTTCGCGCCTCGTGCGTCGTACACCGGAGGTGATTCCCTCGCGATATCGTTCAACAGCGTGATGCCCATGATCGGGTACCACCAGGGGATGCTGGACGTACAATTCGGCTACACGCGATACACCCTCAAGGGTGGGAAGCGGAACGCCGTATTCTTCGGGACCACTCTGAGCACCGAAACACCGATCGTGAATGGCCGTCCCGCGGCGTTGGCGATGCCCGTTCTGCTCTCCCTGGACTATACCAAAGCGGAATCCCCAGGCAGCGAACGTGATCACTTCAATGTGGCAAGTCTCGGTCTCGGGACCGGACTAGGGCTTCGCCTCACGGGTGCCGGCACCGAATTCTCCGCCCGCGCCGTCGGCATCTACCATTTCAGTTTTGAGGGGTTGAACACCGGCAACGGTTCTTCTTTGGCTGTGGTCGGTGAGGCATCGCTCGTTCTGCGCACCATCCATATTGGAGACGGCATCGTTGTGGGCTACAGGTTCCGCCACCAGACATGGAACCTGGCCGACGGCCGGCTGAATTACCGCGTAACGGCCCACGGGCCATATGTGGGGGTGTTGTTGTGATCAAGACCATCCGCGCCAAGATCGTCTGGACGTTCACCGTGCTGGTGATTCTGAATCTGGCCAGCAGCTACTGGGCGATCTACAATTTCTACGGGATTGCATCGGGCGTCACCACGATCATCCGCGAGAACTATCAGAGCGTCCTGGCCGCGGAGAACATGATGAAATCGCTGGAACGGCAGGACAACGCGCTTCTGGTGGCGAGTCAGGGTGAGATGCCGTCGGCGGACAGCAGCCTTACAGAGAACCTCGACCTCTTCAGGAACTGGACGGAGAACCGCAATCTGTTCTTCTACTGGTATGACCAGGCCGTCCGTTCCGTGGACCTCCCCGGCCAGGAACCGCTGCGCGATTCCATTCAGGCTTCCTACAGCCACTATACTCTTCTTGGCGACTCGATGAGCGCCCGGATCAAACAGGGCGCGTTCGAAGGGGCAACGGACTACTATTACCAGCGCGTCCGACCGGTCTCCGATGAACTCCGTGACCTGTGCTTCAGGCTCTTTGAGATCAATCAGGCCGGTCTTTCCAACGCCATTCCGCAAATGCACCTGCTGGCAAACAAGACGGTCTTCGGATCGATGATGGCCTCCATCATCAGTCTCATACTGAGCATTATCGCCACAGCCTGGCTCATCCGGTCGTTCATTACACCCGCGGAATTGCTGACCGACCGCGTCAAACAGATCGGTGCGGGGAAAATTGATCTCAAGATTGACGTGCTCTCCGACGACGAGATCGGTCAGCTCAGCCGGGAATTTAACAAAATGACCGAGCGTCTCCGGCAGTACGACGAGATGAACATCGACAAAATCCTGTCGGAGAAGAAGAAGTCGGAGGTCATTGTCGACAGCATCGCCGACGGTCTGATTATGAGCGACGCAGCGATGCAGGTGATACACATCAATAAGACGGTTGCAGACCTCTTTGGCGTGGATGAGGCAACGGCCATCGGGAAGCCGCTGCCGGACGTCGTCACGGATGCGCGGATACTGGGGCTGATCAAGCGTGCGGCCGACAGCCGGTGGAACGAGCAGGATCAGACGGTAGCATTTCTGCAATTCGAGCGGCAGGGCAAGACATTGTACTTTCGCCCGAAGTCGACGACGCTGCGCGACCGGGAAGGGCGGTTGTACGGTGTTCTCCTGCTCTTACAGGACATCACGCAGTTCAAGGAACTGGACCGTATGAAATCGGAATTCATTGCCACGGTCTCCCATGAATTCCGGACGCCGGTGACGTCGATCAGCATGAGCGTGGACATTCTCAACCAGGAGATACTGGGGCCGCTGACGGAACGCCAGAAGGAACTGGTGACGTCTGCAAAGGAAGACTGTCATCGGCTGACCAAGCTTGCGCGGGAACTGCTGCAACTGGCCAAAATCGAGTCAGGGAGAATCCAGCTGCGTGAAGAGGAACTGCAATTCAAGGAGGTCGTTGAAGCGACATTGCGTCCGCTGCAGATTCAGTTCCAGGAGAAGAATGTGCAGTTGGTCGCGGATGTGCCGGACGGCCTTCCGCCGTTGCGTGCGGATGAACAGCAGATTTCATGGGTCATCACGAACCTGGTCACAAACGCGCTGAAGTATACCCCGGCCGGCGGAATGGTGACCGTGCGCGGCCGGCGCGATGACGGCGGCCTCCGGCTTGAGGTGCAGGATACCGGTGTGGGGATCCCGGCGGAATATCTTTCACGGATCTTCGAGAAGTTCGTGCAGGTGAAACAGACACCGGACGCCACGCCGGGGAGCGTCGGTCTCGGGCTTGCGATCGCCCGGCAAATCGTTCAGATGTATGGCGGCCGCATCTGGGCTGAAAGCGAAGTAGGCAAAGGGAGTACGTTTGCCTTCGTGGTGCCGATGCACACGTTGCACGCACTCACCCCGACCCCGGGAGAGGTGGCATGAAAGCCTCAATCCTGCTGGTGGATGACGAGCAGAACATTCAAAAGACCGTGCGCATCGCTCTCGAGACGAACGGTTTTGAAGTGACGGCATTCCTGAATCCCCTGCAGGCGATGGAAGCAATGAAGGCGGAACGCTTTGACATCGGGCTGTTTGATCTGAAAATGGAGCCCGTCGACGGCATCCAGCTGTTGCGCGAGGCACGTGTGCTGGCGCCGGAGATGACGGTCGTGCTGATGACCGCGCATGGGAGCATTGACACCGCCGTAGAGGCCATAAAGCTGGGTGCTTTCGACTACATCCAGAAGCCCTTCGAGTTCGCGGAGCTGCAACGGTTCATGGACAAAGTGTACGATCACCACCGGCTGAAGACCGAGGTGCGGCTTCTGAAGGAGGAACTACGGCGCACGCGCGATACAGGGATGCTTGTAACGCGGAGCGAGAAACTGCACGGCATCATCGATCTGGCGATGCAGGTAGCGGCATCCGGCATCTCCGTGCTGATCGAGGGTGAAAGCGGCACCGGCAAGGAGCTGCTGGCACATCTGATTCACGACAACAGCCCGCGCAGCGGAAAACCGTTCATCACCGTGAATTGCACGGCGCTGGCGCAGACATTGCTGGAGAGCGAGTTGTTCGGACATGTCAGAGGGGCATTCACGGGAGCGGTGAAGGACCGGCAGGGGCGGTTTGCCGCAGCGGACGGAGGGACGATCTTCCTGGATGAGATCGGCGAAATCCCGCCACCGACACAGGTCAAGCTGTTGCGGTTCCTCCAAAACCGGGAGTTTGAGCGGGTCGGCGAAACGATGACAACCAAGGTTGACGTCCGCGTTATCGCCGCTACCAACCGCGATATTGAGGAAGCCGTGGCCGCAGGTTCGTTCCGCGAGGATCTGTACTATCGGTTGAATGCCGTAAGACTCAAACTGCCTCCGTTACGCGAACGGCAGGAGGATATTCCGCTCCTTGCACAGCACTTCCTGGCGAAGGCCGGCAATACCGCGGAGGTAGCTCCGGGCGTATTGTCCGCGCTCCAGGCATATCCATGGAAGGGGAATGTCAGGGAACTGGAAAACGTGATTGAACGGGCCGTGATTCTCGCGCACGGGCAACCCATTCAATTGTTTCACCTGCCGGAGGAGTTTCAGGATCTCATTGTGCCGGCCGGCGGCTCGATGTCGTTGGAGGACATCGAGCAGCAGCACATCATCAAAGTGTTGCGGATGGCCAAAGATCTTGATGAAGCTGCATCGATACTGGGGATCGATCCTGCGACGCTCTGGCGGAAGCGTAAAAAGTACGGACTCTAGAATTGCATTTTGCACGATGCCGCAAATGCGGGATTTTCGGGCCCCTGGGGCCCATGAGTGGGCACGACGGCAGAGGTCGTGCATTTTGCATGGCGCGTCCAGAGCGAGGCTCAAAGTCGAGGTTGAAGTGGGCGGGTCAACCCACGCTTTCATCATGAGTTAGTTTTGTGGGCGCGGCTGTAGCGGAGATGGCACTCTCTTTGCAAAGTTCCTGACAGAATCATTTCACTCTCTTTTTTCTCAAGTCCTTGGGAGGAACCATGGCCGTCAAGACCACAACACTCCAGAGCGGTAAGATCGGTGTGATCGAAGTGAAGGGCTCGCTGGTGGGCGGGGAAGAAACCGACGAACTCCGCAGCGCGGTTGCCGATTTTGTCGAACAGGGCACCAAGAAGCTCATTATCGATCTGGGCAAGGTGACATATCTAAACAGCACGGCGATCGGCGTGCTGGTGTCAGCGCACACAACGTTCTCCAGGAACAAGGGGTCCGTAAAATTGTGTGAGATCAACAAGAACATCAACAACATTTTTGTCATCACCAAACTGGCGCTGGTCTTCGACGTGGCGGAGACCCGTGAAGAGGCCATCAAGGCCTTTGGCGCAGAGCAGCAGGCATAGTCCACGAAGTACCAACTTCCACACAAGGAGTGCAGCAATGAAGCAGTCAATCTTCCTTACCACCGTCATCATCGTCACGGCGCTTGTGGCCATCGCGATCTACATGTTCGTGCTGGGCAACCCGGCGAACTTCAAGAACGGCGAAGTCCGCACTGTGCCTGACAACCTCCTCGGGACCATATACACCGGCGGGGTCGTCGTGCCGATTCTGATCGGTTTGACCTTGATGAACATCACTCTCGTTTTTGAGCGCATGTTCTCATTGCGCAAAGCCAACGGTAAGCGTTCGATCACCGTGTTCCTGAAAAGCATTCAGGGCCATTTGATGAACGGGCGCATCGACGATGCCATCAAAGAGTGTGATGCCCAGCGCGGTTCCGCTGCGAACATTATTCGCACCGGGCTCGAGCGCTACAAGGCCGTTGCGGGGGAGAAGACGTTTGACGCCCAGAAGAAGATGACGGAAACGCAGCGTGCAATTGAAGAAGCCACCAGTCTTGAAACCCCGCTTCTGGAACGCAACCTGATCGCACTCTCGACTATAGCGTCCATCGCCACCATGTTCGGTCTGCTTGGAACGGTCATTGGTATGATCCGCGCATTCACCGCACTGGCAAAAGCAGGCGGCGCTCCCGACGCCATCCAGCTGTCGATCGGGATTTCCGAAGCGCTCATCAACACCGCACTCGGGCTCCTCGCGGCGATCATCGGTATCGTGGCATACAACTTCTTTGTCACGAAGGTGGATAACTTCACGTACATGATCGACGAAGCCAGCTACAACGTCGTGCAAATTCTCAATACCCGCACGAACGACTAAGGGCGGAGACGCACGTTATGCCGAAATTCAAACCGCACAGAGCAGGCGTCCGTATCGATATGACGCCGCTGGTGGACGTGGCATTCCTCCTGCTGACGTTTTTCATGATGACGACACAGTTTAAACCCCAGGAAGAAGTGACGATTCTGCTCCCCTCTTCCCATTCGGCGTTCAAACTGCCCGAGTCGAACGTGATTACGATCAACATTGCAAAGGAATCCACGGTCATCGGCAACGACACGACCCATATCTGGATGGGTCTGGACTCGCAAATTCTGAGGCAGCGGCTTTTCACGGGATACAAGAACATCGATGTCTCCATCGAGGGAAAACTCGAACCGACGAGGTTCAAGGAGAATTACTACCTGTCGCTGAGTTATCCCGTTCCCAAGAGCCAGCTGGCGAACTACCTGGTTCAGGCCCGTACGGCGAATCCGAAATTGGTCACCGTGATTAAGGGTGACAAGGACGCCGACTTCGGGATTGCCGAGGATGTCATGGAAATCCTGCAGAAGACACAAATCACACGATTCAGTCTGGTGACCGAGCTCGCCGGACCGACTCGAGAATAGGAGGCGGACATGGCTGGTGGAGATGTAGCTGCACCGCGCGAAAAGAAGGGTGGCAAAAAGCGCAAGAAAGGCCGCCGCCTCGGCATCCGCATTGACATGACGCCGCTGGTGGATGTGGCTTTTCTCCTGCTGACGTTCTTCATGTTCACGACGAGCATGTCGCGTCCGCAGACAATGGAAATCAATCTTCCGCCCGACAAGGAAGTGAAGGTGGAAATCGCCGAATCGAATTTGTTGACCCTGCGCATCAACGAAAGGGGCGAGATGTTCTGGAATACCGGGATTGAGTCGCCCAAGAGGCTTACCAGCGCGGAGATGCAGAAATTCCTGACGGAAAAATCCCAAGCAAACCCCAAGCTGACCGTACTTGTCAAAGTGGACAGAGGGGGGAAGTATGCGATGATGGTGAATACCATCGATGAGCTGAACTCGGCTGGGATCCAGCGGTTCAGTATTGCGCCGCTACTCGATGCCGACAAGGCATTGATGGCGAAAGTGAAATAACGGAAGGAGGTAGTTACCATGCCAGCAGTAGCTGCGGCAGCGGCATATAAAGGTGCCCAGTACGGCGCGGTCGAACTCAAGAAGGTGTACCAGAAATACTGGCTGATCGGCTTTGCGATCGCCGTGGCGATCCATTTTGCAATCGTCGGCTCGTACTATCTGTTCGGCCTCTTGAGCGAGGAAGAACCTCCGATGGTGATGGTCAGGATCATGAAGTACAGTGATCTTGGCCCACCCCCGTCGATCACGAGCGCAAATACGCCGCCGCCCATCTCGGTTTTGGCCCCCTCGGCGAAACCCACGGTGGGTGCTCCCGTCCCGGTGCCTGACGCTGAAGTCAGCGCCGAACAAACCATGGCCACGCAGACAGAAATGAGCCAGACATTGGCGCCGATCATCGAAGGCACAGGCGGTGAAGGTCCGGTCGAAATCGAGCAGGATATCAGGATCGATGAGGACGCACCGCCGGCTGACTTCGTCCCGGTGGAGAAAGAACCGGTTCCTGTGAAGAAAGTGGAACCAAAATACCCCGAACTCGCCATGCGCGCGGGCCTCGAAGGCAAGGTGTGGGTGAAGATCTGGGTCGACAAAGAGGGACGACCGAAGCAGGTCGTGATCCTCAAGAGCGACGCCGAAATCTTCAACGAGCCCTCGATTGAAGCGGCGAAGCAGTGGGTGTTTACTCCCGCATACATGAACAACGGACCGGTTGCGGTGTGGGTCTCCATCCCGTTCCGGTTCAAGCTGGCCGACCGCAAGTAACGGGACGCCAGTACGTTTGTCCCCGGGGAGGGAGGCCGGAACCCCCGCCTCTCTCCCGGGGTTCTTGGGGCAGACGGACCGATGCAGATCGTTCGCTACGTGATTCTCGTGCTCTCGGCCGGCGCGATGGTGTTCGGTGCGTTGATAATGCTCGGCGTGCTCGTTCCGGTGAGGTTTGAACTACCGGGTCCATATCGGATCATTTTCGGTGCCGTCATAGTGCTGTACGGGCTGTACCGGTTTGTCATCACATTCAATCGACCGAGACGACCATGAATCGATTCATGCTCTCTCTCTGCGGGTCTCTGCTGCTCCTGCTGGCAGGATGCACCCGTGAGCCGGGCTCGACGAACATCACCAGCGGTGCACTCCGGATCGACTGCGACGAAGCCGTCTACCCCGCCCTGCGTCTGGTTGCCGAGGAGTTCCATTCTCAATATCCCGATGCACGGGTGGACGTGCGGTCCGTGGAAGCGCGGGAGGCGACGACGAATTTCGTCAATGACAGTGTGCATGTCATCGCCATTGCGCGTTCGCTCAATGCCGAAGAGCGACACGGCCTCGCCGCCGCCAAGACCTGGTTCGAAGAATACCATGTGGCGCAATCGGCGATTGCCATCATCGCCCACCCCGACAATCCTGTGAAGGACCTTCGCGTCGGCCAGGTGGACAGTATTCTGTCGGGCGCCGTGACCGCCTGGCCACAGTGGAAGGCCGGCGGGAATGTCGATATTGCCGTCAGCGACGTCAACTCCAGCACCAATGAAATCCTCCGGGCACTCGTGCTCCGCGGCAGGAAATTTGCCCTCTCGGCCAGCGTGATTGCGGGCAGCGGCGACCTCATGGAGTATGTGCGGACACGACGCAGCGCCATCGGCGTGGCGAATGTTGCATGGCTCAAAGGAGTGGACCAGGAATTCCGTGTTATGGGACTTTCTCGGCCGGGTGTGGCTGCCGATTCGACGCAACCAATCGGCAAAGCCTATACTCCCATCCAGGGATATGTGTACAAAGGATACTACCCCATCAGCACGCCCGTGAACATTTACAC
>DAINBR010000107.1:0-9682 GCA_036732865.1 Bacteroidota bacterium
CATCCCGCTCGATAAGTGCATCCTGCCCGAGGTGGTCATCGTGTTGGGTGGCATTCCCATCGTGGAATACGGGACGCCCGGTACGCCGGAATTCTTCAAGCCGGTGCTGAAGATTATCGACAAGTATGATGCGTTCCTCCTGGCGAACCACGGCGCGCTCACCATCGGCAAGGACGTGGTCAACGCGTACCACAAAATGGAGACGCTCGAACATTTCGCGCACATTGCGTTTGTTGCGCAGCAACTGGGTCACATGAACGTGCTGAACAGCGAACAGGTTCGAAAGCTGACGGATCTGCGTACGAAGTTCGGCATCCGGACCACTGTCGGCTGTGAAACCTGTGAAGGAGAACAGACCTGCCCCTCGCCGGACGAGATCACCGGACCCGGGACCCAGTCAAATGACGATGTCGTCGCACAAATTACCGACGCAGTCATGCAACGTTTGAAAAAGCTTCAATGAATGTGATTGTCTGCAACATCGGCTCCAGCAGTTTCAAATTTCAGCTGCTGGACATGCCTTCCGAGCGTGTTCGTGCCAGGGGGTATACCGAGCGGGTGGGCAAGGAAGACGCCATAATCACCTACTGGGTGGATGAGCGTCAGGCGGACAGCCGGGTGAAACCCATTCCGTCGCACCGTGAAGCGGTAAAAGACGCGCTGCATTTTCTGGCAGAATCGTCACATGCAGTGCTGGGCGGACTCGATGAACTTCATGCTGTAGGCTTCAAGACCATCCAGGCCGGCGAAAAGAACGGCTCTGTATTGTTGACCGATGACGTGCTGGAGGCCATGGAAGCATACCGAGACCTCGCTCCCGCACACAACCCGCCGTACCTTACCGCAATCCGTATGTTCAGAGAGTTGCTCCCACAGGTGCCGCTCGTGGGTGTCTTCGAGCCGGGATTCCACACCACTATTCCCGCGTATGCCCGGCTCTACGGTACGCCGTTTGAGTGGTTCGAACACTATGGCGTGAAAAAATATGGTTACCACGGCGCCTCGCACCGCTTCATTGCCACGGAGGCTGTCCGGATACTCGGACTCCCGGCGGAAAACCACAGGCTGATTTCCTGCCATCTTGGTGGATCATCATCCCTCTGTGCGGTACGGAACGGCGCTTCCGTCGATACTTCCATGGGATTCACGCCGCAATCCGGCCTGCTGCAGGGAACGCGTGTGGGCGACATCGATCCTTTCGTGTTTCCCTATATTATGGCGAAGAAGGGGATCACGCTGGATCAGGCGCTCGCGGAATGCTCAAAGAACGGCGGTTTGGCGGGCATTTCCGGTGTCTCTGCGGACATGCGGGAGATCAATGCAGCGATCGACCAGGGCAACACCAGGGCCCTGCTGGCACGCCAGCGCTTCATCTACGACATCAAGAGGTACATAGGCGAGTATCTGGTAATCCTCGAGGGAGCGGATGCAATCGTCTTCACGGGAGGAATCGGCCAGCGCGATGCAGCATTGCGGCGGGAGGTCCTGGGTTCGCTCGGGTTTCTCGGTGTCCGGCTGGACGAAGAGAACAACCGCCTTCATGCACCGATCATTACCGAGCGTGCATCGACGATTACCGCAATGGTAATGGCCACAAACGAAGAACTCGTCGTGGCAAGGGAAGCCCTCAGAATTCTGTCCATGCCCCGTTGATGGGACCGGTCATGCAACCGGATCAGTCGTGTCCGGCAAAGGGGTCGCTTCAACGCTGGTCACAATGTTCATCACGCGCGATTGGTGATCGATCGACTCCTTGTGGATGATCTCAACGAGCCTTTGCACGAAGCCGGCGGAGAGGTTCTTCTCCAATCCCACCTTCATCCGGTTGCGTACGATTTCGTCCCACCGGGTTGACTGCAAAATGGTAATGTTGTTGTCCTTCTTGTACTGACCGATCTCATCGGCGACCGACATGCGGTCCGCCAGTATCTCCAGCAAGTCCCTGTCAATCTTGTCGATCTTTTCCCGAAGCTCCACCAGCTTTGTCCGGGTGAGAACGTCGTCAATGGACTCATGGCGGTAGACAAGACGCGACAGCATCGTCCCCAATTCTGCCGGCGTCAGCTGCTGTTTTGCATCGCTCAGCGCCTCCGCCGGACGGATATGCGATTCAATCATCAAACCGTCGTAATTGAGGTCGAGCGCTGTCTGTGAAACGGGCTGAAGCAGTTCCGTGGATCCGCACATGTGGCTGGGGTCACAGATCATGGGAAGCCCGGGTATCCGTCGCTTCAGTTCGATGGGGATTTCCCAGTTGGGTTTGTTGCGGTACCGCGACCGTTCAAAGGTCGAGAAGCCACGGTGGATTGCACCCAGCCTGCTGATGCCGGCCTTGTTGATCCGCTCGAGCGCTCCGATCCAGAGTTCAAGATCCGGATTTACCGGGTTCTTTACGAGTACCGGGACATCCGTACCACTGAGCGCGTCCGCAATCTCCTGCACCGCGAAAGGGTTGGCCGCGGTGCGCGCCCCCACCCAGAGAATGGAGATCCCCGCTGCAAGTGCCTGCTCGACATGCCTGCTGTTGGCGACTTCGATCGCCGTGGGCAGGCCGGTCGCTTCCTGGGCCTTGCGAAGCCATGCCAGCGCCGGGCGTCCCATGCCTTCGAACGCCGATGGTCGCGTCCGTGGTTTCCAGACTCCAGCCCGCAGCACATGAACCCGGTTCAGCGCTGCAAGAGCCCGGGCCGTAGACATCACTTGCTCCTCGCTTTCCGCGCTGCACGGGCCCGAGATGATTATCGGGCGATCCAGCGTAAGCCCCAGGGGCCGGTCCTTCACAAAATGTAAATGTGCTTCCATCACTCTGTCCTCTCACTACTTCCCGCGGACGCGGCCGGAGGTTGTTTGCCGTTCCCGTTCAGTCCGGAAAGAACGCGGCGTATCTCGTTGGCCTGTTTCATTGTGGTGTGCAGTGCCTGCCGCGACCCTGTCTCGATCATCTCTTTGAAGTGCGTGATGTTCCGGATATAGGCATCCAGTGCTTCACAAACGAATGTGGCGTTCTGTATGAATATCGGCGTCCACATATCCGGCGAGCTTTTGGCCAGACGAACGGTCGATTCGAAACCGGAACCCGCGAGATCAAATATGGTCGAGGTATTTTTCTCGATTTCCAGGACCGTTGTGGCAAGCACGAACGACGTAATATGGGAAATGTGCGAAACGTACGCGACATGCAGATCATGCGATTGCGCATCCATCGTCAGCAGGCGCATGCCGACAAGACCATATATCCGGCGGACCACTGCGACGGCGTCCGGATCGCTCTGTTCAAGGTTGCAGAGTATGCCCAGCTTGTCGCGGAACAATCCGGCAAGGGCGGCTGCCGGACCGCTATTCTCGGTGCCCGCGATGGGATGCGAAGCCACAAACCGGCCGCGGCGGGGATGCCGTTCCACCGCAGTGCAGATGGCCTGCTTGGTCGTGCCCATATCGGTCACCACCGCGGTTGGGGGGACTCTGTCCAGTATCGACGGGAGAAGCTTGGCGGTGTCGGTAACAGGAACTGCGATGATGACCAGGTCTGCTGATTCTACGGCCTGCTCGAGGGGTAGGATTTCATCGACCAGTCCGATGGATTGTGCCAGACGAGAATTCTCGGGGTTGTTTTCGACGCCGATGATACGGGACGTGAATCCGGCTGCCCGGAGGTCTATCGCCCATGAGCCGCCAATGAGGCCGGGACCGATGACAACAGTGGTCATGAAGTCCTCCAGGATGGCGAGGCAGTGCTCTTCTTGATGAGCGCGACTGCCTCTGTGAGTACGGGCACGGGGCTGCAGAGTGACAGCCGGAGGTAGCCCGCACCGCGCTGCCCAAACACTGTTCCCGGAACGAGGAATACATGCGCCCGCTCGAGAACCATATCGGCCAGCTGTTCTGCGTCACCCGTGGAATCAGCGATTTTTCCCCACACGAACATTCCCGCCTGGGAGGAACTCACTGTACAACCCAGGTTGTTGAGGATGCTTTCGCCCAGTGTTCTGCGTGAACGGTACTCGGCACGAAGATGGTCATACCATGTATGATCACTTTGAAGGGCTACCGTCGCCGCATGCTGAAGTGACAGCGACATTCCTGATTCGACATTGCTGGCGACGCGGCCGATTGCATCGATGTACGCTTGATCACCCGCGGCCCATCCGATGCGCCAACCTGAAAGGTTGTGCGACTTGCTCATGGAGTGAAGTTCAATTGCGAGGTCGCGCGCACCCGGGCATGCCAGAATGCTCAACAAGTCGTCGCTGTCGCCGAGCTGCGGGTAGGGATTGTCGTGGCAAAGGAGGATATGGTGCTCCCGGGCAAAGCCCACGAGGTCGTTGAACAAGGGTTCCCGCGCGGGCGCACCTGTCGGCATGTGCGGGTAGTTCGCCTAGATGAGTTTCACCCCACGCAAATCCATACGGTTGAGAACACTCCACTCCGGTGCCCAACCGTTCGCCGGGTCGAGCGGATAAGGCAGGACCCGAGCCCCTGTCATCCGTGCAACGCCTCCGTACGTCGGATATCCTGGGTCGGGAACAAGCACAGCGTCGCCGGGATCCACGAAGGCGAGAGTGACGTACAGCATCCCTTGTTTTGAACCTGGTAGTGGGAGTATCTCCGTTGAAGGGTTGAGCTCGCACTTGAAGTGCTGGCGCACGTAGCCGGCCATTGCAGCACGAAGTTCAGGAATCCCTCTGTAGGGCTGATAGCTGTAGTGGCGTCCGTCAGCCGCTGACGCAACGAGGCGATCAATGGTCTCCTGCGACGGTTGGAGATCGGGGCTCCCGATCCCAAGGTTGATGATGCGCTGTCCTGCCGATTCCATCTCTTTGATCTGCCGCAATTTGGCCGCAAAGTAATATTCGTCAACTGTGTGCAGACGATCGGCGAGTGGTACGATCATGCGTTCTTCTTTCCCCGCGGATATTCTCCGAGGATCTTCATCTCTTGAACATGAGGTGCAATTGCCTCCAGCGCCGAGTGATAGTGGACGGCAGACTCGAACTCCAGGTCAACATGCATATAGTACTCCCATTCACGCCCGAGAACCGGCAGGGACTGGATCTTGGTGAGGTTGCAGCCCTCATTCGCAAGGATCGTAAGGACGCGGGCGAGACTGCCGCGCGTGTGGGGGACGTGGAAGGCGAGTGTGGCCTTGTCCGGCGCCGGACGGGTCCCGTTTATTTCGGAGCGCTGATGCAGCACCAGGAACCGCGTGAAATTACGCTTGTCGGTTTCGATGCCTGCGACCAGCACCTGGAGTCCGAACAACTGAGCCGCTCGTTTGCCTGCGATTGCCCCGAAACCATGCTTCTTGTGACTCGCGATCCACAAGGCGCTCGCCGCCGTGTCCGTCGTCTCGACAAGGCGGATCTCCGGATGCTTTTCAAAGTATGCCTGACACTGCTGGATCGCCATGGGGTGTGAGTGGACTTCCCGTATGTTCTCGAGTTTCTGTCCCGGAAGGCAGAGCAGGTTCTGGTGGATCGGCAGGTAGATCTCTCCGATGATGGCCATCTCGGAGGTCCGGAGGAGCGCATAGTTCGGCAGAATCGTCCCAGCGACGGTGTTTTCGATCGCCATTACCGCATACTTCACCTTCCTCTTCTTCAGCAGAATGAACATGTCACGGAAGGTCTCGCATGGGACCGGCTCGTATGCGCCGGTGAAATACTGTGCTGCTGCCTCGTCGTGAAACGACCCGGCAATTCCCTGGATGGCGACGGTTTGTGATGGAGTGTCCATAATAACGAAAAACCCGACTGAGAGTCGGGGTTCTTTGGTTCTGCAATGGTCAAAGGAAAGTCATTCCCGACACGAGGGCCTCATGGCGAGGTAAAAATAGAAAAAGTAGCCGTGGAATGACTTGGTTTTCATGCTATCCAATCTAAGAAAACCGTACAGAGATGCAAGAAGAAAAAGCCTCTGGAATCGCCCGTTTCCCACGGCTGAAATATACCGGCTTCTCAGGGCTGAAGAACCCCGTTTTCCTTCAGAAATGCCTTGATCATCGCATAGATGCGCATCATGTCGTCGCGCGAAAAACCGCCATGTTTGCCCCCTGGGATCGAAACGAGCTTGTTTGGCACGCCTGCCGCCGCGAGGGCTGTGTGCAGACGTACGGCGTGCGAGTAAGGCACGAGATTGTCATTGTCGCCGTGGATCGTGAAGATCGAGGGCAGGTCCTTCCGCACGTAGGTGAGGGGAGACAAGCGTGTCGCAAGCCGGTCGCGGTCGGGCTGACTCCCCAACCACGAGACTGCATAGTTCTGCCGGTTTGCCCCTGAAAGCAGGTCTTTCACATCGGTGATACCGTACCAATTCACTATTGCCGCGACCTTCAACGGGACCGTGTTCTGGTCCCAGTCGCGTGTTGCATCGAAACCCGCGGCCGAGTCGAGCATGCCCGTCATGAGCGCGAGATGCCCGCCGGCTGATCCTCCCGTTACGATGATGCGGCTGGAATCGAAATTGTATGTCCGGGCATTCTTCATCACCCATCGCAATGCCAGCCTGCAGTCCTCGACTGCGGCGGGGGCAAGAGCAACCCGCGCGAGGCGGTACTCCACGTTGACAACAGAGAGGCCCATTTCCAGGTAGGGGAGGAAGTGCATCAGTGCTGTTTCCTTGGTGCCGCCCACCCATCCGCCGCCGTGAATGAACACCACCGTGGGGACGGGCGCGTTCGTTCCCCTCCGAACGTACGCATCCAACTTGCAGTCGAAGTTGTCGGCGGTCGCGTAAACGACATCCGCCATGATTGAGTAATGCTGTGCGAGGTCGACGGACCAGCCGAATCCGTCCGCCTGCGGCGTTTGTGCCGTAACCGTTAGTGTGGCGAGAGCGATGGTGCATACCAGTGTGTTCATCGTACGACGCATGGCAATTCTCCTTCGGTTTTCCAGTTGGACTTGCGCTTCTGCTAGACAATTCTTTCCAGAGGTACCTGGAACAGGCGGATCTTGTCATCCGCCCTGAGTATTTCCTTGTTTTTTTCGGCGATATCTGCCACAAGTCTCTCCAACAATTCTTCCTCGCGAAAAGCGATCATCAGCACGGCATTGTGTCCCGGGAAGCTTCGTGTGCCGAGGTGCGGTTCCGTTCCGTGCCCTTTCCCGGTCACCTGGTCCCACCGTGTGTAGAAGTCGATTCCCAACGTGTGGAGTACCGCCATAAGTCGGGGAGCGTACACATCGTTGCATACCGTGAATGCGATCTTCATGAGAGTGATTTCCTTTTCATTCCGGGTATGGCCCCGGCAACTTTGCGGAAGACACCGGCTAATGTGAAGTCATCGAGGATCGAATAGACCACCGGCACGACAAAGAGCGTGAGAAGGGTTGAAGTGATCAAACCGCCGATGACGGCCTGTCCCATTGGAGACCTGAACTCGCTTCCTTCGCCAAAAGCAAATGCCACGGGCATCATGCCGAAGATCATGGCGAAGGTGGTCATCAGAATCGGCCGAAGCCGTGTGGCCCCTGCCATGATCAATGCCTCAGAACGCTCATGTCCTCTGTCGCGAAGCACGTTTGCAAAGTCGACGAGCAGAATGCCGTTTTTCGTCACCAGGCCCATCAACATGATGATACCGATCAATGACATCACGGAGAGGGTGCTGTCGAAAATAAGCAGTGCGAAGATCGCGCCGATAAGTGACATCGGGAGAGCAAGCATGATCGAAAAGGGATATTTGAAGCTCTCGAATTGCATTGCCAGTACGATGTAGACGAAAACGATGGCCAGTCCCAGGGACATGAGAATGTCTTTGAACGATTCTGCCTGCATCTCGCCCATACCGATGACTTTTATGGAATACCCAGGAGAAAGGGCGATTTCCCTTGTGCGCGACTGGGCATCGCCGAGCACGTCTCCCAGGGCGCGGCCGGAGAGATTTGCATCGATACGAATCTCGCGTTGACGGTCATATCGGTTGATCGTCGATGGCCCGGAGGCCTGCTGGATATTTGCCACCGATCCCAGCGGTATCAAGACCTTCTGGCCGTTACCGGCGTCTTTGGTGCCTTTGATAGTCATTGCCCGGACATCCTCGATCGTAGATCTGTCGGCCTTGTTCAGGCGGACGCGGACATCATACTGCTCTTCGCCCTCCTGATACTTTGTCGCGACGAATCCATCGACCATGGCACGCGCGCTGGATGCAATCAGACCGACGTTGATCCCCAAATCCGATGCCTTTTCTCTGTCAATCGCCAGACGTACCTCGGGTTTCGAGGATTCGAAGCTGTTCTCCACATCGGCGGCGCCTGGTATTGTTCGAAACGCATACTCCACCTGAGCAGCAATTTTCTGAAGTTTCGTGAAATCTTCGCCACGAACACTCAAGATGGCCTCCTTCTGGTTTGCCCCCATTCCTGAGGAGACCATCAAACCGAAATTCGCCCCGGGAATCCGTCTCATCTCTTCTCGAGCTTCCTGCATGATTTGCTGGATCCCCCTCGTGCGTTCGGCCTTTTTGACCGTTTTCACGAGAATCGTCCCCTTTGTCACCGGATTTGTGCCTGCGCCGATTGTCGTCAGCATCGAGGTGACTTCCGGGCGTCTCCGCAGGACCTCTTCGGCTGCTGCACACAGCCGGCTCGTTTCTTCCAGCGAACTGCCGGGGGCTGCGTTGACGACAACATTGAACTCGCTTTGATCCATGGAAGGGAAGAATGCCGATCCGAGGAAGCGCATGAGGAAGAAGCTGGAGAGGAAGATCACAAGAGCGCCCACGATGACGGCTGTCCGGTGCCCGAGCGACCAGCGAATAGCATTCCGGTATTTTGCGCTCATCACGGTGAATGTGTGGTTGAACCAATAAAGTCCGCGTCGGAGAACACTGCCTTCGTTGGTGAGTTCCTCGTCCTCCTCCTTCAACCAGCGTGACGAGAGCATCGGCGTAAGCGTAAACGCCACGAACAGCGAGACAAGAACTGATGCGGAGATGGTGATGCCGAACTGAAAGAAGAACCTGCCGGCAATGCCAGGCATGAACGCCACAGGCACAAACACGGCCACAATCGTAAAGGTCGTTGCCATCACGGCAAGTCCGATTTCGCTTGTCGCGGCTTTCGCCGCCTCGACGGGGGACTCACCGTCCTGCATATGGCGATAGATGTTCTCAATAACAACGATCGCATCGTCGATCAGAAGACCGACAGCCAGCGAGAGTGCCATCAGCGTCATGGTGTTGAGCGTGAAACCTAACGCGTACATGATGATGAAACTCGCGATAATCGATGTCGGCAACGCGACCGCGCTGATGAAAGTTGACCGCATGTTCGCCAGGAAGAGGTACACGACGATTACCGCGAGCAACCCGCCATACAGGATGTCGAAGAGCACATCGTGCACCGACTCTCGAATAAACGTGCTGTTGTCGCGAGCGACAGTCAGGTGGATGTCGGATGGAAGCTCGTTCTGGATCCTGTCAATCTGCTGCTGGATTCCATCGGCAACGCGCACAGTGTCGCTGCCCGACTGCCTCAGTATGCTGAGCCCGATCGCCTGCTTGCCGTTCAAGCGGGAGAGACTTTCTTGTTCCTCAATGCCGTCTTCAATTGTGGCGACCTCGGAGAGGTGTACGATCTTGCCGCCGGGAGTTGCGACGACGACTTTGGCGAAGTCTGCAACACTCGTGTATTTCCCCATCGTCCGGAGAAGAATCTGGCGGCTGCCCTGTTCGAGATTC
>DAINBR010000108.1:0-9498 GCA_036732865.1 Bacteroidota bacterium
ATCAGACCCGCGGAAAATCCACCGGGGCGTTCGCCGAATGGTTCAGTATCGACCCGCCGTTTCCGGACGGGATCTACGGGGACGAGAAGATTGTTGCGGGGGCCTACTGCAACGGTGGAATCATGCCGCTGGTGGGCGGCGAACTTGCCCGTGCGGCATTTGAGCACGGATATGAATCCTACGCCGTCCAGCAGCTGCTCAAATATTGTGAACTGACAAAGACTGACGAAACCTATCTCTGGTATTTCCCGGATGGTCGGCATGCCACCCGCGAGACGAGCACGAGTCCGGAGGCATATCCGACGGACGGGTGGGGTTCATCCGCCATGCTGTACGCATTGATCGAAGGGCTCGCGGGTGTTGTCGACACCGGGGCATGCTTCCGGCAGGTGAGGCTGTCTCCGCGATGGCTCGCGGCGGGTCGGGATGATGTGGAGGTTGTGGCGGCATACGGCGCCAGCGGAGCTTCGTGTGGCTATCAGTATCGTCATGATCCGGCGCGGTCCATGATTACAATGGAAGTGTCCGGGTTGGGGGAGGTTCAACTGCACCTGCTGTTGCCCGAGGGTACCCGCGTTGCCGGTGTCCGGGTGAACAGGCGGGCAGTTGAGGCAGGCGCAGCGAAAATCGAACAGAGTCCGTATGCGGACGCCCGTTTTGCAGTACGGGGCACCGCGCACATTGAAGTGTCCTATCGATAAGGATAATACATGAAACGACGTGATTTCCTCAGGACACCGGCGGTCAGTCTCCTGGTCCCTGCCGCCGGCGTGCTCTCACTTGAACAGGTATTCGCATTCGACGGGCAAAAGGGCGGCGCTTCCCAGGACGCCCGGAGACACCCGCAACGCCTCCACCAGGATTTCTCGACCTACCAGCCCGGCATCGAATATTTTTTCATTGGAAACGGCGAGGTGCAGGCTGTTGTGCAGTATATGCCCGATCGGTCGGGAGATCTACCCCAGACGTTTCTCGGCCTGACACTTATGGATGCCGAGAGATTCTCGCGGAAATGGAGTACGTACCTCTTTCACCCCGAGCGGGGGATGGAGAATTCCATACTCTTTGTCACGATCGGCACCAACGGCTACTCGGTAAGTCCCGAAACGCTTGTCGAGGTGAAGTGGAAGTTGGTCGAGTCGGTGCCCGTGATTTCCGCGCTCTGGAAGGCGGGCGTCATGATGGTCGAGGAGGAGATCTTTGTCCCTTCGGAGGGTGCGTATCTGATTCGTCAAGTAAGGTTGCGCAACACCGGTGCAACAGCATTGCCTGCAAAGATCCGGCTGCCGCTCGTTCCCAACTTCACGATGTTCGATGACATCGGGACCGACCCCAAAAAGAATATCGCATTCGGGCACGGATATAGCGAGATCACACTTTCATGTCTGGACGGCGCCGCAAGGGCGACCGGACGTTATGAAGTGTCGACGCAGCTCGAAGCCATTGCGCCGGGCAAGGAGGCTGTTGCCCGGTTTGTCTACTCCATACGGCCGGGCACTCCGCGCCTCCGTGCGGCTGACATGCCAAAGGTGTGGGGAAAGACCGTCACGTACTGGAAGTCCAAACCGGTTCTCTCGACCGGGAATGAACGGCTCGACCATCTCTACGCCGTTTCCCGCAGCGGTTTGAAAGCGCATCTTGGCCGGAGCGGCAAACGTGACAGCGGGTACTGGCAGTACAATATGGAATGGGTTCGCGACGACGTGATGATGGTCCAGGGACTATCGATGGCCGGCATGCATGAGGAAGCGCGGGCCGTACTCCTCAAGAACCTTTCGCGGAACGTCAGTCCGGACGGATGTCTGGTCGAATCAAGCCGCTGGTCCGGCACGGACTATACCGAGCTCGATCAAAACGGCCAGCTTCTGTACGGGGTATGGCTCTACTTGTGCTGGTCAGGCGACCGGGATCTCATCAAGAAGTTCTGGCCGCAAATCGTGCGGGTTGGTGACTATCCGCTTCAGGACGTCTTCCGCGGACGGCGCACACGGCTTTTACGCAATAAGAGGGAATTCTGGGAACGGAGCGATCGCGAAGGGGTCGAGGACGGCTTCGAACTGGCATATCAGTTCTGGGTGGTCATGGGGCTGGAACGGGGAGTCGACCTCGCCCGGTCAATGGGTGACAGCGCCACTGCTCAGCGTTGGGCGGCCGCCTCCGCCGAACTGAAACAGATCGTGTTCGAAGACCCAACCTTCCGGTTTATCGAAGATGGACATTTGATTAAGAGAAGAACGCTGGATGGACGGTGGCACCGCTACATGATACCGCCGGACCGCGCGGCCATGCCTCCGGGATCCCCCCTGGCACTGAACGAGAAGCCCGAATGTGAACCGGACAGTGCTGACATCTATCCGGTCCTTTACGAATATATCGATCCAAAGGGCGAGGTGGCGCGTGCGACGCTGCGGTGGATGGACATTTTGTGGAATCAACAATGGGACTTCGGCGGGTATTCGCGCTACAATACGAAGAGCGAGCCCGATCCCCCGGCTCCGTGGCCGATTGCCTCGATCTTGATGGCGCGCGCCGCGGTCGAGCTGGGAGATGATGAACGCGCATGGCGTGCCATCGACTGGATCGGCACGATTCATGGCGGAAAGTCCGGCGGATGGTTTGAGCGGTACGGTCCGAGTATAACGCCGCCGGCTCCGCCGGTCTCCGTGGTTGGCTGGACGTGGGCGGAAGTGGTTGTGCTGATGGTCAATCACATGTTCGGATTCCGTCCCAATCTTGACGGCGTTGTCATCCGGCCGCGCCTCATCCGGGGCGTCGATCACCTGCGGATGGTCTTCGTCGTTCGCGGTGCAATCTTCGACGTGACGGTCAATCGATCAACGGAAACGTCAGCGACGGTGAACGGGGTGAAAGCTGAGGTCAAGGACGGCGCACTGACGCTTGCACACCGCAAACAAGGAAGTCAAACGGACATCATCTTGGAGGTCCCGGGTCGATGAAGCGGAAAGATTTTCTTGCGACGTGCGTGGCGGGTCTGGTCGGCGGTGCGGTTGCACCGCATCTGGCGCGGGCGACCTCGACAACGCCGGTCCCCTGGCCCGCGACAAACACAAACGATGAGCGGTTCTGGGAATTCGTGCGCGACCAGTTTCCCCTTACACGCGACCGCGCCTATTTCAACACCGGCGGCCTGGGGGCGTCTCCGTATGCGGTCATAGATGCGGTGAAGACGAAGATGGACGAGCTGGAGCGCATATCGGAAACGGGGCACTCGGAAGAACTCTGGAAAGCGGTCAAAGGCGGCGCGGGTGTGCTCCTCGGGTGTGAGGCGGCTGAACTGGCGTTTGTGCGGAACACCACGGAAGGCATCAACATTGTGGCGAACGGCCTTCCGTTTGCGGCGGGCGACGAGATCATCCTTACGACACAGGAGCACGTGGGGAATGCGCTGACCTGGATGCCGCTGGCACGTCGCAAAGGGTTGATTCTCCGGCGCTTTGAACCATCCACGGCGTCTGCAGAGGAGAATCTGGCAAGGATCGGCAAACTCCTTACGCGCCGAACGCGCCTGATTTCCATTCCGCACATCGTGACGACCACGGGTCTGGTCCTGCCCGTGAAGGAGATCTGCTCGCTGGCGCGCGGAAAAGGAATCTGGTGCTTCCTCGACGGAGCGCAATCGGCCGGCATGATGCCGTTCAGTCTTCACGATATCGGTTGTGATGCGTACGCCACGAGCGGTCACAAATGGCTGCTGGGACCAAAGGAGACCGGCCTGCTGTACGTGCGCAAGGAGATGCAGGATACCATCGCACCCATATTCGTCGGCGCCTACTCAGCCAATTTTGATTTCCTTAAGGATTTCTACTCCTATGAACAAAGCGCGCAGCGGTACGAGTACGGCACCGTGAGCGCGCCGCTGCGACACGGCCTGGGTGCGGGCATCGACTTCATCCGGCGTATCGGGATTGAAGCCGTCTGGCAACGCGACCGTGTGCTGGCCGACCATCTGTACGACGGGTTGCGATCCCTTCCCGGCGTAACCCTTCTGTCGCCTTCGTCACCGGCCCTTCGCAGTGCTATGATCACCTTCGTGCATGACCGGCTGGGACACCTTGAGATGCAGAATCACCTGGACACGTTGAACATGCGTACGCGGAGTGTCACTGAAGGCGGACTCGCCGCATTGCGTATTTCGACGCACATATACAACACTCCTGAGGAAGTCGACAAAGCGATTGCAGGCGTTCGCTCCGCCCCGTAACGTTCGAATTCACGACCAAAAACACCACATTCCCGACTCTGTCTGTTGGAGCGCACATGAAAGCTGTGGACACGTACGACTATCTCGTCATCGGTGCCTACTTTCTGTTCATGCTCGGCATCGGCCTGTATTTCATGAAGGTCAACAAAGGCGCAAAGGAGTACTTCGCCGGTGGCAGCATGATCCCGTGGTGGGTGTCCGGCATGACCCTGTATATGGGGAACTTCAGCGCGTGGACATTCACCGGCGCGGCGGGATTTGCCTATGCCACGGGGTGGTTTGCCATCTGTTACTTCGGGACTTGGTCGGTATCGTATTTCTTCGGTTCACTGCTCACTGCATCAAAGTGGCGCAGGACAAGGTCGATCTCCCCCGTGGAATACACCAATACGCGGTTCAACTTCACGACACAGCAGTTTCTGAGTCTCGTCATCTCCCTGAACTTCACCCTGTCGGCGGGGGTTCAGCTCGCGGCGACATGCAAACTCCTCGCGCCGGTGATGGCGCTCGATATTGTCACCGTGACGGTGGTGACGGGCCTCGTCATCCTGGTGTATACATTCATGGGCGGCCTCTGGGCTGTTTCCATTACCGACGTCGTCCAGGGGGTGATCCTGTTGAGCATTACGTTCATCGTGATGCCCCTGGCACTCGGGCTGGTCGGCGGACCCCGGAATCTGATTGACGCGCTGCCCGCGCTCAGCTTCGATCATATGTATAACGGCGTGCACTACACGGAACACTGGCTCCTCTCGATATTCATCATCATGTGTCTCGGGACTGCCTCGGGCGCCGCGCAACGGTTCTACAGCGTGAAAGATGAACGGGATGCGAAGCGGGTGGGAATGCTCGCCGGCGGACTGTTCCTGACGGTTCCGTTCGTGTTTGGTGTACCCCCGCTGGTCGCAAGCGTCATCTGGCCCGATCTCAGCCAGATCGATTTCTTCAAGCCGTATGTCGGCAACAACCCGCAGGACCTCGTATTCATCGCGCTGTGCCTGAAGCTTCTCCCCAACGGACTCATTGGCGTGTTTATCGCCGCCATGCTTGCCGCAACAATGAGTTCGCTCAGCTCGGTGTACAACATGGTCTCCTCGATTCTTACCCGGGATATCTACCAGGGGTGGGTCCGGCCGGACAGTGATGACCGCCACCTCCTCAATGTCGGGCGATGGTTCTCGGTTGCGCTCGGACTCCTCGTTGTGGTTCTTGCGGTGGTGTTCATAACGAGCGCGTTCGGCATTTTCAATCTCATGCAGGCGTTCTTTACGCTGTTGAACATCCCGGTGATCGTGCCGACGGCTTTCGGCCTGATCTTCCGGCGCGTGCCGAAGTGGTCCGCCGTGGGTGCCATTGCATGGGGATTGATTGTCGGTGTCACGACGCGCTATGCATTGGGGTGGGACATCGGTCCGCAGGTCTATATTGCTTTCGTGAGCAGCTTCGGCATATTCGTCGCCTCGTATGCCCTCGGCAAGCTTTACGGCCGCAACAAAGCAATGCTCGCGGTCCTCTCGGTGGCATTGGGCTGCGTGTATGCCGCAATCTACCTGTCGACGTTACCCGGAGGGGCCGCGGTATGGCAGCAGATCGCCGCGGCGGCAAGCGCAATGATTCTCGGCGGGAGTCTCTTCGGTTTTGCCGCCCTCTTTGCCAGTGAAACACCGGCACAACGTGAGATCGTTGATGAGTTCTTCAAGAAGCTGGATACACCCGTGGACGTGGCGAAGGAAGTCTTCGGCGCCGGGCGGAAACAGATCTCCACGTTTCCGCTGGTGGGCGGTACAACGATCGTCATGGGTCTTCTGATGGCGCTGATTTTCCTGACGGACCTTGACGGAAGCGAACAGGCGATTCTCGGGGTCATTATCTTTATTATGATTGTCTTCGGAATCCTCATGGCGTACTTCGGGAAAAAATCGGAAATACGCAGCGCTGCACAATATTCCGGAAAGAAAGAAGAGTCCGTCTGATGCGCGTCCATCTTGCATACGGCCGGTCGGGATTGGACGTTGACATTCCCGACCGCAATCTCGCGGGCGTGCTGTCCATGCCCGGAGCACCTCCTATCGCGGATCCCGCGCGGGAAGTGCAGCAGTGCCTGGAGCGGCCGCGCGGAGGAAAACCCCTCCGAGAACTCGCCGCGGGCAAAAAGTCGGCATGTATCGTGGTGTGTGACATCACCCGTCCGATGCCCAACGACCTCCTGGTCCCTGCACTGCTGGATGCGCTGGCCGGCGGCGGGGTGGCACGGGAACGGATCACGATTCTGGTGGCAACCGGATTGCACCGCCCGAGCAGCCCGGAGGAGCTGCAGCAGATGCTCGGAGATGACATCCTGCACTCCTGCCGGATCGTCAACCACCACGCACGCGTCCTCGCAGAGCAGAAAGCGCTTGGCCGCACACCGGGTGGTGTTCCCGTGTACATTGACCGGGCGTACTGTGAAGCCGACCTGAAAATCACGACCGGGTTCATCGAGCCACACCTGATGGCGGGTTTTTCCGGCGGCAGGAAACTCATCGCTCCGGGTTGTGCGGGCGAAGAAACCATCAAAGCGCTGCACAGCCCGCGGTTCATTGAACACCCGCGCTGCCGTGAAGGGATCATCGAAGGAAACCCCCTGCACGAGGAGCTCCTGGCCATCGCGCGGATGGCGGGACATGATTTCATACTGAATGTGTCGCTGGATGCGGACCGGCAAATCACCGGCGTGTTTGCCGGCGATCCGGTGGACGCGCATATGGCGGGCGTGGCGCATGTCCGCAATGCCGTCTCGGCGTTCGTTCGCGAGCCTGTGGACATCGTGGTGACGACATCGGCGGGCTATCCGCTGGATTTAACATTGTATCAGTCGGTCAAGGGTTTGACCGCGGCAGCACCGATCCTGAGAAAGGGGGGCATGCTCATACTTGCAGCCGCGTGTACCGAAGGTCTTGGCAGTGAGGAATTCGCCGGGATGGCGACAAGCTACTCCTCAGCCGAGGAGTTCCTGGCGAGCCTGCAGCATCACCCCGTACGCATCGACCAGTGGCAGCTGGAGGAGTGTGCGCGGATAGCCCAGGATGCGGAAATCGTCCTGGTGTCAGAGGGGATCCCGCAAGGACAGCGGGACCGTTTGTTTGTGCGGTCGGCATCGGCTGTCGGGGCGGAGGTTTCCTCAGGGATTGCGCGTTTTGGGCCCCAGACAACTGTGGCGGTGATTCCCAAGGGCCCCTATACGCTCGTCGGTATCGAACCCCGTCGTCCGGGTTGAGGCAAGCTCGCCCGACGGGGGTGTTGTTTTTGTACACTAATTAAACGATATTTTATTTGCTAAACAGGGAGTACTATGCCGAACGAGTACACTGTCCCCGCCGTCCAACGCGCAGTGGAAGTGCTCGAACTGCTCGCCGGGTCCCACACAGGAATCTCCCTGGCCGATTTGTCGCGACAGACCGGATATCCCAAGAGCTCGCTGTTCAGGATCCTCCTCACCCTGGAGAAGGCGTCGATCGTGCAGCTCGATCGTACCCGTAGCATCTTCACGCTGGGGATGAAGCTCATCGATTGGGGGAACCGTGCTCTAGAGAAGATCGACCTGAAGACCGTGACCCATCCCCATCTTGTACGCATGTCCGATGAGACGCGCGAGAGCTACTACGTCGCCATCCTTGAAGACAACGAGGTGATCATTATTGACCGTGCCGACACGCCGGAGATCTGGCGGATGGTCGCCCGTCTCGGCCAGCGCTCTCCCGTCCATGCTACGGCATCGGGCCAGGTATTGCTGGCCGAGGCCGATGACGACGTGCTGCACGCTGCCATTCAACGCAGGGGCCTGAAGCGTTATACGCCCCAGACGATCACCAGTCTGACGCGCCTCAGAAGCCGCTTCAAAGAAATCCGGAAGGACGGCTACGTCATTAATGATGCCGAGTACAAGCCCGACCTCTGTGTGATCGCGGTGCCGCTCCGCGATCATTACGGCAAGATCGTCGCAGCGTTGATGACTGCGCTCCAGTCCGAGCGGGCCCGTCGCAACAGGGCTCTGCTGCTGTCGATTGTTGAGGTTCTCAAGCGTGAAGGCGTCGTCATTTCCAGAGAGCTCGGTTATCAGGAGACGCGACCATGAAAGCACCGCACGAACTTGCCCTCGGGATTGTCAGCGACGAGATCGCTCAGGATTTTCCGACCGCGTTGCGCCATGGATTGCAGTGGGGAATTACACGCTACGAGCTGCGCTGCCTCGTGAGTGGGCGGGTGCCTCGGGTGGAACCCCGTGAAATCGATGCGGTGGTGTCCCTCGTAAAGCAGGAGGGCGTGCGTGTGACCGCGTTGTCACCGGGAATGTTCAAGGCGCATCTTGCGGACAAGGCCACCATCGAGGACGAACTCCACAACGTGCTGCCGGCGACGCTGGATCTCGCCGCACGCCTGGACTCCCGGATGATCATCGTGTTCGGATTCCAGCGGGAAGCGGGCGAGTCCCCGGAAAACTTCCAGCGCGCGGTCGAGTACATGTGCCGTGCCGCCGAGATTGCGAACAAGAACGGTATCCGCATTGCCATTGAAAACGAACCCGGCTTCTGGTGCGATACCGGCAAGAATACGCATGCGCTGATCACAGCCGTCGGCCATTCCGCGCTCGGTGCCAACTGGGACCCCTGCAATGCCTACGGTACCGATGAAACGCCGTTTCCGACTGGCTACGAAGCCGTGAAAAATGTCATCATCAATGTGCACGCAAAGGATACGACAAAAGGATCCCTGATCCAGTGCGTGCCCATCGGAACCGGCGCCCTCGACTGGAAAGGCCAGGTCCAGGCGTTGCTCCGTGACGACATTGTCAAGCATATCACCATCGAGACGCACTGCCACCCATTGATTGAGAATTCCAGACGCAACGCCGAGATCCTCCGCAGCTACATGCAACCGCCACACATGTGAGTCGATCGTGAACAGCTCAAGACGCGCATTTCTTCAGCGGACCGCCACCGTAGCGGCCGGTCTGTCATTTGCCCGCTCTCTTGCGGGTGCGGGCCAACCGGGGACATCCTCTGCGCCAACCGGCGCGCGCAATCTCGTGTTCGGCCCCGATGACGTGCCGCGGTTGCAGGAGACCGTGCGCCACCCGCGGTTCGCCCCGTTCTGGGAGGGGATGAAGAACGCGGACCTGAAGGCGGATCGGCTCTTTCTGCGCGATGAGCTGAAGCTGAATAATCACGTGCGCCACCTTCTGCGTGCGCGACAGATCCTTGAGCGCTCGGCTTTCGTTTATGCCCTTACGCACGACC
>DAINBR010000109.1:0-9475 GCA_036732865.1 Bacteroidota bacterium
AGTTCGCACTCGCAGTAAATTTCCAGTTGTCGGTGAGATTGAAGCCCAGTGACGCGGAGAGGCCTGAACTGCGAAAGATCAACGAAGGATCACCGGGCCGGCTCTGGCTGAAGTTCCAGTTGAGATCCAGACTCCAGGGAATACTGAAGTCGGGTGTCTCCTCGTCGTAGAGCCCTCTGTACCCGCTGCGCTCTTTTTCGCGAAGGGAGTCCTCCGCGCTCAACTCGGGCCCCGCCGTGGTCTGTCGCTTTTCCCCGCTGAATCTCGTGCCGATGCTGATGTTGAACCCTGTCATGTCACCGAAACGCCCTTCGCTCAGGAGGAATTTGTTCACCCGCCGGCCTGCTCCGGGTCGGACGGGGTCCGGAACAAACTTGTAGAGATTGTAGCGCGCACTCCCGCCGATGTTCAGAAACTGCCCGATGGACGTTCGGAATCCCACACCAACTTCGTCGAAATTCAAGCTGTCCCGGGCAAAGTTGTAGGAGGTGGAGAGGTCCAGATTCAAAAGCTGAAACTTATTCTCCCTGTCCGACGTGTCATCGGCAGCGGTCTTCATTTCAAAGACATTGCCGATCCGGAGACTGAGGGCTTGCCGCTCTTCACCTGGAGCCCCGCCGAACACTTCGCGTTCATACAGGCTGTACCTCTGTTCGGCGCTCGCGGCGTCGCTGTACCTTCCATAGTAACCGTACCGCACCTGTGAAAAGTCTGGTTGGTATGTGTACGTCACGCTGGGGCTGACCTGGTGGCGGATGCCTTTGATACCGAGGACGCCGGGTTGGAAAATGCCGAAGAACTTCGTCGAAGCTGAAACACCCATATCAAAATATCGTACAGCGGTAATCGCTTTCACATCCTGCGTGTGCACTGCGCTGTCCTGCACATCGAAGCTTCTGGAAATCTGCTTATCGTACCACTTCTCGGTATAGTTGAAGAAGGGTGCGAGCGTGACGTATCCAATTTTGGGGGCGGCATTGGTGGTAATGGTATGCTGCACCCCGCGGCGCTCATCAATCTCCTTGTGAGTGACGAAGTTCGTGGTTGTGCGTGTGTTGAGAAACTGGCCGCTGTAGGAAAGTCCGATCAGTTCAAACCAGCGCCACTGCCCTCCTCCGCTGCTGCTCTTGCCTGAGCGAAAAGGGAAACTCTGACTGTGGTTGAAGCTGATGCTCGGGAGGATCTCGCTGAGCTCGATACCGCCGGGAGCAGGCTGCAGGTTCTGGTCGCGCCGCAGGTTGAACGTCACGCTGTTGGGCGTCCCCTCCCAGTACTTCGTCAGGGTTGCATTGCTGATGACGTTTTGCCTCAGGAGGTCATTGAGTGCATTGCTGGTCTGTTGATAGTATGACCCGCTGGTGAATGTGAAATCAACCACAAGCCGTGTCGTGGGGTTGAATTCCTGGTTGTGGCCGAAATGGATGTTGAACACCTTGTCTTCGGTGAAACCGGGATCTGTCGTCTCTCTGGTGACCACACGGCCGTATGATCCGCTCAACGAACCGTTGAACGAGTACCGCAGCCCGTACCGGTAGTCTGAATAGAGCGTGTAGCTCCCCTTCGAATAGCCGTCAGCCCGGATACTCCAGTCCATGTAGTCGTTCATCGCCCAGTAATACCCGAGATGCAGCAGGTACCGGCCGCGGTCACTTTCGCCGAACGCAGGCGCGATGAGGCCCGAACGACGTCCGCGTTCCGACGGAAACACCCCGAACGGGAGTGCGAAGACCGGCACGTCGGCGATATAGAGATAGACCGGCCGTGCGATAACCTTGTCACGCACGATGAGCTTCATCTCCGGACTGCCGAAATAGTAGTGCGGATGCTCGAGGTCACAGGTGGTAAACTTGCCATCCTGCACGTACAGGACATCCGGCTCGACCTTCTTGATTTCGCTGCCGTAGTAGAGGCCTTTCTCGATCTCCGTTTTCCCTAGATCGATCTTCCCCTTTTTCGTGCGAAAGTTGTAGGTGACGATGGACCCGTGGTAGGATTCGCCACCATCCTTGAGATCGGGCAAGCCCGTGGTGCGGACACCGGTGCTGTCGGCCGGATCGGGGACCCCGCGGGCATGGAGGGTGGCGGAATTCCAATTGATGTCGATGTGCGCAGCCTTGAGCCCGAGCTCTTTGTAGTCAATTGCACCTTCGCCATGCAGCGTCATCGTCCGGGCCGCGAGGTCATACACGATCGAGTCGGCAGCCGTGTATGAGACAATCGAGTCGACACCCGAAGGAGACGAACGAGCCAGGGAGTCGATCCGCGCTGCAGCGCTGTCCGTTCGTGCCAGAGAATCAGGCCGCACAAGGGCACTGTCGAGACGCACTGCCGCCGTGTCAGGCCGAACCACGGTCTGCCCTGCCGCACAGAGGGGGACGAGCACGAGGAGGAGGCCGATACCCCGCCGAACGTCCCTCATCTCTTCCTCCCGGGCCACAGGCGGTTGAGCCGCTCGCGCACGTCCTTCTCACGGCCGTTGTCTGTGGGACGGTAGTAGGTCTTTGTCGTGAATCCTTCGGGGAGGTATTGTTGTTCAACGAAGTGGCCGGGATGGTCGTGGCTGTACTTGTACTCCAGCCCATATCCCAGGGTATGCATCAGGCCGGTGGGAGCGTTGCGCAGGTGAAGGGGAACGGGCACGTCCTGAGAAGACTTTACATCATCGAGTGCTTCATCGATGGCCTTGTAGGCCGCATTGCTCTTCGGCGCCGATGCAAGGTAGGTCGCACACTGAGAGAGAATGATCCGGGCCTCGGGCATACCGACATAGTCCACAGCGGTAAATGTGGATACCGCAAGCGTAATACCGTAGGGGTCGGCGTTGCCGATGTCTTCCGAGGCAAGCACGATCATCCTCCGTGCGATGAACTTCGGGTCCTCGCCGCCCTCCAGCATCCGGGCCATCCAGTACACCGCGGCGTCCGGATCGCTTCCGCGGACGCTCTTGATGAATGCGGAAATGATATTGTAGTGCTCTTCGCCGCCGTCATCGTAGTGGGTTGTCTTCCGCTGGAACGCGGCATCAAATTCCGCCCTGCCCAGCAGGACTTCATCGGTCCCCGATTGTTCAGCGATGCGGAGGGCGGTTTCCAACCCATTCAGCAGGGATCGTGCATCACCACCGGAAAGCATCAGCAGCCGTTCCCGATCTGTTACGGAAATCCGGCGCTCGCGCAGCATGGGATCATGGGCAAGGACCTGATCCACGATGGCATTGAGATGCTCCGCGGACAGCGGATGCAGCACGTACACCCGGCAACGCGAGAGGAGGGGCGGGATCACTTCGAAAGACGGATTCTCCGTGGTCGCGCCGATCAACGTCACCAGACCTTCTTCCACGCTGTGCAGGAGGGCATCCTGCTGTGCTTTGTTGAAGCGGTGAATTTCGTCAATGAAGAGAATGGTGCGGCGCTGCCGCCGGGTCGTCGCGGCGCGGTCGAGTATGGCACGAACATCCTTCACGCCGGCAGTGACGGCACTCAGCTGGACAAAGGATGCGTCGGTATGATGTGCGATGAGGCGTGCAAGTGTGGTCTTGCCGGTGCCGGGGGGACCCCAGAGTATCAGGGAGGGGACGCGGTCCCGCTCGATGAGAATGCGGAGGGGCATCCCATCGCCCAGGAGGTGCTCCTGTCCGACAAATTCTGCCAACGACCGGGGCCGAGCGCGCTCGGCCAGCGGGACATTCTCATGTGCGCCCGCCGAGTCGGTGTCTGCCGCGAACAGGTCCATCAGCGGTTCGGAGATGTTCTGTACACGGTTTCGCCGGAGCGAAGCATGCCATGTTTTTCGCGTGCAACACGTTCAATGGCGACGCGGTCACTATCCAGAGCTTTCGACTCCCTCTTCAGGCGGTCGGCATCCGCTTCAGCATCGCGGATGCGCTGTTCCAGTTCGACTTTCTGATGCTCCAGTCGGAGGCGCTGAATGATGCCGCGACTGCCAAAGAGCAGGTACCCCGCAAGCGGCGTGGCAACGGCAAGGACCAGCAGAAGGCGTTTGTTCCGAAGAAGGCGCCGTAACGGTTCGCGGAGATCCCACGGGGACTTCTTCTTGCGGTAGAACAGATTCTCCATAATCGTCAATGTACGAGATATTCAGGGAATACTCAAACACGCGGGGTGATGGGAGGAACGCGAACGGGCGACCTTTCAGCCGCCCGCTCGCGCTCTTGCGGAGAGACTCTGCGGAATACCGTCTACTTGCGAGCCATTTCGAGCTCGCCCTCGGTGCCCACAACGGCAAACTGGAACGAACCGGGCTGGGCATATGCATTCACGAAGAAGGCGCACTTCTGCTGGACTTGTGGTGACTCGTCAAATGTGGCAGCACGCTTCACCGCATACACCCCGCGGGCGTCGCCGATCCGGGTGAGTGCCAGGGCAGCCACAACGCGGCTGGTCTCACTGCCGCTCTTGAGCATTGCCATCAGCGGAATCACCGCCTTACTGGATTTCAGCTCACCGAGCATGTACGCCGAGCCTTCACGAACCCCCTGGTTGTCCGCCTGTAGTCCTATCAAGAGATTTTCCTCGGCACGTGCATATTGCTCGGGGGTCAACGTGGGTGACGGTTCCTCTGCCACCAGCACCGTGCTTGCCATGGCCATCAGCGCAAGCACCGCGATCACCACTACTGACGTCTTCATGACAACCTCCCTGCATTTGTGTTTGAAACTCGTTGGTCTGCTTCCTCTATCTGTATGAAAGTACGGAGGAAGTCCGGCGTAGTTCAATATGTTGCGACGGAATGCAGGTATGAGCGATGAAATGCACCCGGAGAGCGTTCAGCGGGCGGGGACGAACCGGCTGCTCCGTCCCCGGATATACCTCACCGGCGGTACCACTCGGAGGAGGGATCGTAGCTGTGCCGCAGTCGCCCCTTTTCTGCATGCCGGTGTATGGCCAGGTCGATGAGGCGGTCAAGAAGGGCGGGGAAGGTCAAGCCTGAGGCTTCCCAGAGTTTGGGATACATGCTGATAGAGGTGAAGCCCGGAATGGTATTCAACTCATTGATGTACACGGTGCCGCGCCGGCGTGTCACAAAGAAATCCGCACGCGCCATACCGGCGGCATCGATGGTTGCGTAGGCACGCAGCGCCATCCCCCGGATCCGATCCGATAGTCGCCGGGGAAGCCGGGCAGGAATTTCTGAACGCGAGGCACCATCCACATACTTAGCGTTGTAGTCGTAGAACTCGTTCGAGGAAATCACTTCGCCGCACACCGAGACCACCGGCACCTCGTTGCCCAGTACGCTGCACTCGATCTCACGCGCATCGGTGACTCCCTGTTCAAAGATGACTTTCCGATCGAACGACGACGCTTCCGCCATGCCCTGGAGTAATTCACGCCGCGCATGGGCTTTCGTGATGCCCACACTCGAACCGGTGTTCGCCGGCTTGACAAAAATCGGGTAGCGGAGTGTTCGTTCGACCTGCCGTGCGACCTTCGCAGCGTCCGTCCGGCACAGGGTGGAAAGAGACCACGTATACTTTGCCACACGGAGGCCGGCGTGCGCGAAGAGCTGCTTCTGCACAATCTTGTCCATGCCGATCGCCGAACCCAGCACACCCGCACCAACGTACGGCAGATCGGCAAGCTCCAGCAAACCCTGGAGTGTCCCATCTTCACCGTAGGTTCCGTGGATGAGCGGGATGACCGCATCAAGTGCCCCCGCAGATGGGGGGGCCTCCGACAACATGAGCAATCCCTCGTGATGGGGCTCGGGCATCAGCACGCAACCGGGTGCGCTCTCAAGCCCGCACCGGTCTTTCAGTTTGGCCAGGGCGTCCGGCGCACTAATCCACCGCCCCTCCCGCGTAATGCCGATCGGAACGACGATGTATTTGTCCGGATCAAGCGCCCGCACAACAGCGTCAGCCGAGACGAGAGACACTTCATGTTCGCCCGACCGGCCACCGAAGATGACTCCTATGCGAAGCTTAGACCCGGACATGCTCTCCCTCCTTTGCGTTTTTCGCTACCATTGCTCTTCGTACATCCGTGCCAGTGACGTGGATGGCGGCATGACCTTTTCCTGTATCCGGAACACCAATCGCCGGGCGTCGTGGCTCCAGATGATGCGCTGCGACGTTTCCTGCCACGGCTCCACACGGCCGTTGGTCCGCACCACTTCACGGCTTTCGTTGACCACGATGTACAGTTCGTCCTCCGTGACATGCAGGCCCTCGATGTCCTCAAGCCCGGTGAAGGTGTAACCGATTTCTGCGACAAGCGTATCGTTGCGCACGAAGAGCCGCTTGCTGGTGATCTTCCTGCGCCCCTCTTCAAACCCTTCTACCTCGTCCTGTTCAAAGGATGTCATGAGGATGCGGAAGTCCCTCTCGGCAAGAGAATCGGTGAGTTCATCGGTCCGAATGTCGATGAGCCTCAGAACGGCCTCGCCGCTTCCGTCAGGCTGGAGATTGATGCGGTGCTCCGTTGTCCGGATCAGAATGCAGCCTGAAAGGCCGGCGGCAAAAGCGATGACGGCAACGACCGTTGCACAGCGCATTCCGATATTCATAATGTGTCTACTCCATCCTGTGTAATCGCGGTCCGTGAACGCTCTACAGATCTTCGATGGTTTCCCGGGGACGGATGAGCGTGTGCGTGTGACCGCTGACGAGCACTTCCGCCGCGCGCGGGCGGGCATTGTAGTTTGACGACATCACGTAGCCGTACGCGCCGGCACACAGAACAGCAATTCCGTCTCCTCTCTGCAGACGCGGGAGCGTACGGTCGTGGGCAAAGAAGTCCCCCGACTCACAGACGGGACCGACGACATCCACAATCTCTTGCGGCGCGTTGTTGAGATGAAGCGGAACGATCTGGTGGTGCGCATCATAGAGGCTCGGCCGGATCAGATCGTTCATCGCCCCGTCAACGATCAGAAATGTCTTCCCCGCTGATTCCTTGCGGTAGAGTACCCGGGTCAGCAGCACGCCTCCATGCGCGACGATGCAGCGTCCGGGTTGGATGGAAAGCGTGCACCCAAGGCTGCGCAATACGGGGAGTGCAGGCCGGAGTAGTTCGGCCATGGAGAGCGCCGGGCCTTCCGGGGCCTCATACGGCAGTTCGGGGTTGTTTATGAAACCATGGTACTGCACTCCGTAGCCTCCCCCGAAATCAAGGTCGTGCACGGAGACCCCGCCTTTGCGCAACTTCTTCACGATGTCTGCGACGGCTTCCGCCGCCTTCAGGAATGTCGCGGGGCTGAGGATTTGTGAGCCGATATGACTGTGGATACCTCTTACTTCAATGTTGGAGAGGCCGGATGCCCAACGGAGCACCTCCAGCGCATGCGTGTGCGGCATGCCGAACTTATCGTAGTGCATACTGGTGGAGACGTACGCATGGCCTCCTGCATAAATATCCAGGTTGACGCGTAACAAGATAGGCGCCTTGACTCCCATGCCCCGGGCAATCTGGTTGATCACCTCGATCTCTTCGGTGGACTCCACGTCGAACGCCAGGATGCGATGTTCAAGAGCAAACGCAATCTCATCGTCACGCTTGCCGACACCGCTGCACGTAATCTTGTTTGGTGCAAACCCCGTTGTCAAGGCAAGATAGAGCTCGCCCTTTGAGCCGGCATCCGCTCCGAGTCCCTCGGCGGAAATTATCCGCAGCAGCGCACGGTTGGCATTTGCCTTCACTGCGTAGCAGGTCAGGTGTGGGATTCCACCGAAGGCATTCTCAATCCGGTGAATATCATCGATGATGGTGCGCCGGCTGTAGACGTAGAGCGGCGTGCCGTATTCCTCCGCGAGAAGATGGAGCGGAACGGATTCCACCCAGAGCTGCCGGTCCTGATATGCAAAGACGCTCATGATGCCTCCGAGTGCCGCCTGACGCCGGTCGGCCGTATAATAGTGTACGGAAAGAAACGGCTGAAGTCCGGATGAAATCCCTCCGCACTGTAGCTCCCCGTGGCTCTGTCCTGCCGGTACTTCCCGTGGATATCACCCCGGGTAATGCGCTCGAGCATTTCGACGAGGGCGTCGATGTCGGATTCGTCGCTGTAGCAGCCAATACTTGCGCGCACCATCCCCGGCATATTGGACTTGTTCCCCTCGAGCACTTCACGGGTGAACCGGTGATCTTCCTCCGGCGTCACGTTCAGCAGGTGCTTGACGAAAGGTTGGGCGCAGAAACAACCATTGCGCACACCGATACCCCCCTCGACGCCCAGGATGGCGGCAACGAGGGCATGATGTTTTCCGCCGACGTTGAAGGGGATGACTCCGACCTTGTCCTCAAAATGCGAAGTCGGTCCGTACAGCATGACGCCGTGCAACTTCGCCAATTTTTCGTAAGCATATTCCAGCAGCGCGGTCTCATGGGCCGCAATGACATCCATTCCCACCGAGGTCAGGATGCTGACGGCTGACGCAAGGGCAACACCGCCAATGACATTCGGCGTCCCGGCTTCTTCTTTGTGGGGAGGATGGTTCCATTCGACGTGGTCAAGTGTGACAACTTCGACGACGCCGCCACCGACCGCATCGGGGGGACCGCTCTCAAAGAACGCAGCCGGTCCGATCAGGGCGCCTGTGCCGAAAGGCGCGTACATTTTGTGGGCGGAGAGCGCGACAAAATCCAGGTGCCCCGGATCGTCGTCCGGCAGCATCTCGATCCGGCGATGCGGGGCGAGTTGGGCTGCATCCACAAAGATGCGGGCACCCGCATCGTGCGTCCATCGGGCAATTTCATGTACCGGAGTGCACACCCCCGAGATATTTGATGCTCCCGTCACCGCCACGAATTTCACACGGCCTGCGTATTCCTTCAGGAGCCGTTGCAGCTGGGCCAGGTCGGGGCGTCCTTCCTCGAGAGTGCCGAGATGGATGACCCGGCAGTGTCTTCGCCACGGCAAATCGTTTGAGTGATGCTCCATCAACGTTGTGATCACCAGGTCGTCGGGCCGGAGTGCAGCGCGGTTCGCAAGTTTGTTGACACATTCGGTGGTATTCTTCATGAAGATAACCGTCTGTGTTGCCGGGTCCGCACCTACGAAACCGCCGACCACATCGTGCGCTGCGTCAAACACTTCCGTAGCAAGCAACGATTTGAAGCCCGTCCCCCGATGGACGCCGGAGTACCACGGAACAAATTCCTCAATGCACCGGAGCACCGGGCGCAACGCGGGCGTGCTCGCGGCGTTGTCCAGAAACACATACCGCCGCTCGGTTCCGTCCAGGAGCGGCACATTCGTGTCAATCCCAACAATTTCCCGGCGAAGGTCTGCCGGTGTTGCAATGGTGCTTCCGGACAGTGGTGCAAAGCTGGTGGAATTGCTGGGGCGCAACATTGGTTCTCCTGGTCAGCCACGGGGATGGTACGTACGGTGCACTTCTTTCAAATATGCGCGGTCGATGTGTGTGTAGATCTGGGTCGTTGCAATATCGGCGTGACCGAGCATTTCCTGCACGGCGCGCAGATCGGCACCCCCTTCGAGCAAATGCGTGGCA
>DAINBR010000110.1:0-9472 GCA_036732865.1 Bacteroidota bacterium
CAATCCGCCTGTACCCAGCCCGTTCTGATTCAGGATGACGATCATCGCCATCGTGGTGCTGTACAGATCGGTGGGGAACTGATCCGTGTCCCACCCGAGCAACATATCACCGCGGTTCGCGTCGACACTGCCGAGCTTTCCCGCAGCTGAGGCAACCGCGAGCTCATGTTCAAAGGAGTGCCCGGCGAGGGTGGCGTGATTGGCCTCGATGTTCAGCTTGAAATGCTCGAGCAGGCCGTACTGTCTGAGGAAATTCAGCGTCGCAGCGGCATCGGAATCGTATTGATGCTTGGTCGGTTCTGCGGGCTTAGGTTCGATCAGGAACTGCCCTTCAAAGCCGATCGCCCGCTTGTAGTCGACCACCATGTGCAGGAAGCGCGCCATTTGCTCCTGCTCTCGCTTCATGTCTGTGTTGAGCAGCGTTTCGTAGCCTTCCCGGCCGCCCCAGAAAACATAGTTCTCGCCGCCGAGCTCTTTCGTGGCGTCCAGAGCATTCTTCACCTGGGCCGCCGCGAGAGCCATTACGTGCGCGTTGGGACTCGTTGCGGCACCCTGGGAATATATGGGATTGCCGAACAGATTCGCCGTCCCCCAGAGCACCTTAATGCCTGTTTCCTTCTGGAGTTGCTTTGCGATGTTCACAATCGTCCCGAGGTTTCTGCATGATTCGACAAAGCTGTCCCCCGCGGGGGCGATGTCGCGATCATGAAAACAATAGTAGTCGACCCCGAGCTTCTGAAAAAATTCGAACGCCGCCTCCAGTGTCGCGCGCGCGCGATCCAGCGGATCGGCGGGTCTGTGCCATTCCCGGGCGAAGCCCGGCGCCCCGAACATGTCCGTTCCGTCACCCATGAAGGTGTGCCAGTACGCGACGGAGAACCGGAGGTGCTCTGCCATCGTCCTGCTCCCGACGCGCCGTTGCTTGTCATAGTACTTGAAGGCAAGCGGATTCTTTGAATCCTTCCCTTCAAAGGGGATCTGTTTTTCGACGCCCCGGAAGAACAAGTTTCCCATGTCGACAACCTCACAGTAAACTTCGATCCTGAAACCTAGTTGAGCGCTGCAACGAGTGATGCGTCCAGCACTCTGGATGACTCTCTGATGATGAACTCCGTGTCCAGGACCACGCGCTCCACGGGGAGCAACGTCGAGGATTCGATGTTGCGGATAAGGATCTCCGCGGCACATTTTCCGATTTCTTCCTGAGGAGCCCGGATGGTTGTCAGCGGCACGGGATAAATCTTCGCGTAGTAGATGTCGTCATTGCCGATGATGGAGATATCATCCGGCACGCGGATACCCAGCTCTTTCAACGCCATGATGACGGCCAGTGCCTGGTGGTCGTTGAAACAGACGATTGCAGTCGGATATTCCTCCCGGCACCTGTTCTTGAAGTATTCCACGGTCTTGGCGAAGCACTCACCGTAGTGGGAGCCGACCGAAACGATCATGTCTTTGGTGAATGCCAGCGTGCTTTCACTGAATGCATACCGGAAGCCCTCAATGCGTTCCTGCGTGTGCGACGACTGCGGCGGTCCCGCAAAATGCACGATCCGTGAATGGCCGGAACTGATGAGATACTGCACCGCCCGTTTTATCGCCTTGATGTTGTCCACGGCAACGACGTTGGCCTGTATGCCCCGCACGTCTTCGAGCAACACAAAGGGATAGTTGATCATTTTGAGCTTGAAAAGATGCTCTATCTCTGCCGTGCCCTGGACAATAGGCGCAATGATGGTTCCCTTGATGTCCTTGGCAGAGAACAAGTGAGAGAGCTGCTTCTCGCACGTATGGTCGTCATCGGAACTGGCAACGATGACGGAATATCCCTTGCCGTTGGCATACTCTTTTGCGCCGGCAGCAATCGACGTGTAGAAGGGATAACTCATGTCTTTGATGATGATTCCGATGCTCTTGTCCTGCCAGCCGTTTTTTAAATTTCGTGCAACACCCTTCGGCCGAAAGTTGAGTTCCTTCATGATCTCAAGAACATGATCACGGGTTCCGGCCTTAACGGAGTTCCTTGCATTGATCACTGCGGACACCGTGCCTTTGGATACTCTGGCGCGTCGGGCTACCTCTTCAATCGTAATTCTCTTCATCATACGCCCCTTAGTATCAGAGTGCAAACGCCTTCCGTCGCTCTGCCAGCTCATTGGTAATTTGAATTTCGGCCTGTTTGTCAATACTGTAGAAGAACAGGCACACGACACACACACCGAATGTGATCGCCGGGAAAACGCTCATCGTCATCATGATGCCCTCCAGCGCCGTCTCCGTTTGCGCCACATTCGGAACATACCCGTATAGGGAGAGCACATAGCCGGTAATCGCCCCGCCGAATCCCAGGCCCGCCTTCAGGGCAAAAACGATCGCCGAGAAGATCATGCCCGTGGCCCGCCGTTTGTTCTTCCACTCCGAATAATCCGCCACATCCGCCATCATCGCCCACAGGAGCGGGATGGTGAACCCGTAGACGAACTGACGGAGCATCTCAGCTGCGAAGATCGGTACGACGGCCGTGGGCGGCAGAAACGCAAAGACCGCAGTGAAAAGCGTCGTGCCCGCCAGCCCGCCGATGAAGACGTTCCTCTTGCCGAACCTCATGGCGAGTCTCTTCGAGAAGAATATCCCGATAATGGTGGACGACGTTCCCAGCACGTTGAACAGACCGAAGAGACTCTCGTAATTGTCGGCATGCATGTAGTACCGGAAGTAGTAGAAGACCACGCTGCCGCGCATGGAGAGCGTGATAAAGAGGACGAGCGTCAGCACGAACATCGCGAGCCACGGTCCATTCTTCTTCAGGTCGTCCAGGTGTTGTTTCAGCGTTGCGTTTTGTGCGGGGTCCGGCTGGATGCGTTCTTTGGTGGTGGCAAACGTGATGAGAAAGAGCACGACTGCCAGGCTGGAGAAAATGGCCATGGTGTACTGGTACCCCTGAGCGCTGCTTCCCTGTCCGAAATAGCTCACCATTGGCAGCGCCAGGCCCTGGATGATCAGTTGTGCAATCATCGCGAACACGAATCTGTACGATGATAGACTCGTCCGCTCTCCCAGATCGCCCGTCATGACTCCGCTTAATGCCGAGTAGGGAAGGTTGTTGGCGGAATAGACCATCATCAACACGATGTACGTGCCATAGGCGTAGACGAGCTTGCCGCTGTCACTGAAATCGGGTGTCACAAAGGTCAGGAATCCCATTATGCCAAACGGCACGGCGGTCCAGAGGATCCATGGACGGAATTTTCCCCACCTCGTCTTCGTGCGATCGGCCACAACGCCCATGATGGGGTCGAAGATCGCATCCCAGACACGCACCACGACCAACAGGGTCCCCGCAGCCGCCGCCGTAATGCCGAAGGTATCGGTGTAGAAGGCGAGCTGGAACATCACCATGGTCTGAAAGATGAAGTTCGCGGCGGTATCGCCCAGAGCGTAACCGACTTTTTCTTTGACTGGAAGTTTTTCTGACGTCGTCGCCACTGGTTACTCCAGCGAATTCAGTGTGAAGCGATAATTTCTACAGCACTGTAAGCACAACTGTTGTGAGATCCTGGGGCCGGGATGAACTCCCCACCATGATCTTGAACTCACCTGGCTCGACGATCCACTCCCGCCGGATGTTCGTGAACGACAGTTGATCGGGGCCGATCGGCAGCACTACGGTCCGGGTCTCGCCGGGCAGCAAATGCACCCTCCTGAACCCCTTGAGCTCCATCACGGGACGCGTCACGGAGCTTACGACATCCCGGATGTACATTTGGACCACTTCATCCCCGGGCCGGTCGCCGACATTCTTAACATCGACACGCAGAGATGTCCCTCCGTCGACGCGCATAGAAGGTTTTTCCAGACGCACGTTACTGAATGCAAATGTCGTATAGCTCAGCCCGTAACCGAAGGGATAGAGGGGCGTGGCCTCATCGGCAAGATATCCCCGGCGTGCCGAGGGCTTATGATTGTAGTAGCATGGAAGGTGACCGGCTGAACGGGGGAAGGACATTGGCAGTTTACCCCCCGGGTTGACGTCGCCGAACAACACGTCCGCGACGGCGTTTCCCGATTCCTGGCCTAGATACCAGCACTCGAAGATTGCGGGAATCGTTTCGTGCAGGGCGGTGATCGAGTTGGGCCGCCCGTTGAAAAGCACGGCCACGACGGGCTTTCCCGTTGCTGCAATCGCGCGCACCAAGTCATTCTGCATACCGAAGAGGTCCAGATTGGCCCGGTCGCCCATATGGGTTCTGTTCCACGCCTCACGGGATGTCTGCTCGTTGCCGCCTAACACAAGCACAACAACATCTGCCGTCTGTGCGGTAGCCACTGCTTCGGCTATGGATTTGCGGTCTTCTTCAGGATCTGAAAAGATCACGGCATCGTCATTCCATGAACCACCCCGCGTGAGCTTGCACCCTTCGCTGTACACCACCGTGACCCCGTTGCCAGCCCGGTCCCGTATGCCCTGGAGAACGGTTGTGTGGTACTTCGGTGTTCCGCTGTAGCCCCCCAGCATCACCCGGTCGGCGTTCGGGCCAATCACTGCCAGAGTACTGTTCTTTGCAGGATGCAGAGGCAGCAGCTTTCCTTCGTTCTTGAGCAGGATGATCGTCTCGTGCGCGGCGCGCAATGCGAGGGCCCGTTCATGTTCGAGCCGTGCCTCAGTGTGCACCATCCCGGGATCGACGTACGGATCATCGAAAAGCCCGAGCTGAAACTTCTGCTGGAGCACCGGCGCAACGAGTTCGTCGAGCAAGGATTCATCCATCATGCCGCGCTGCACAGCCTCGATGAGAAGTGGATAACAATCCGGATCGGGGAGCTCAATGCTCACGCCCGCTTCCACTGCAAGCCTCGCGGCTTCCAGTTTGTCTTTTGCCACGCCATGACTCGTCGCCTCGGGCCTTTCGTGGAGTTCTGTGATGGCGTAGTAGTCAGAAACAGCGGTCCCTTGAAATCCCCACTCTTGTCGCAACACGTCGCGCAGGAGCCATGCATTGGCGTGTGAGGGCACACCGTCGATTTCGTTGTAGGACGGCATGACGCTCATGACATTGGCTTTTGTGATCACTTCGCGGAAGGTGTAGAGAAATGTGTCGCGCAGCAATCGTTCCGAGACATTGACTGGTCCGCAGTTCATCCCCGACTCCGGCTGACCGTGCGCCGCGAAGTGTTTGAGCGTGGCGATGAGACGGTCCTTGCCGGCGAAGGTAGCGTCTCCCTGGAGTCCATTCACTGCGGCGATGCCCATCCCGGAGACGAGATACGGATCCTCGCCAAACGTTTCTTCCACGCGTCCCCAGCGGGGGTCGCGGGCCACGTCGACCACTGGTGTGAGCGCCTGGTGAGTTCCGCGCGAGCGCGCATCGGCGGCGATGGCCGTATAGATCTCTTCAACAAGTTCCGTGTCGAACGTGGATGCGAGGCCGATGGGTTGCGGATAACTCGTCGCATCTTTCGCGGCAAGTCCATGCAGACACTCTTCGTGAAAGATGACGGGAATCCCGAGGCGCGTATTTTCAACCAGGTACTTCTGCAGCGCGTTGGCGAGCTCTGCCGTGTCGCGCGGGGAAAGTCCGCCGTTCGTGTCGCTCAACCGGGCGATCTGCCCGAGTCCGTGTTTCAGGTTGTGGTTCAGTTTTTCCGGATTGAGATTTCCGTTGTCGTCGAAGAGGAGCGTTTTCTTCTGCCCCCAGATGCAGAGCATCTGAGCGACCTTTTCTTCGAGCGTCATGCGGCTCAACAGATCAGCAACACGTTCACTCGGCGGCAACTCTGGATTCCTGTAATCCGCTGCGGCCGCCTGGTCCAGATTCCGAGAACGTGAGATTTGCTCTATCATCGCAGATTCCGTGGGAGAGGATTTCTTAAAAAAAAACACAGCATCAACCCGGAATGCGGGGAGGTTGACTTTGAAACGACTAAGGAATGAATTGACTGGTTTAAATCTAGTTGAACCGTTTCAATGTTAACCAGCAGGGGTCAAAAAAGCAAGGGAAAAGTTGAAAGAATCAACTTTTTTTGACCCTCCGGCCAATCCCTCGTCTCATCAGTCATCCGCAGTCATGGAGATGCTTTTTGGGTAGGCGTCGAAGAACTCGCGGCTCCTTGTCAATTTGGAGAACGTGGCAATTGAGTTCCTAAAGGACTATCCGTCCGGTCATGACGATGAGCCCAAGAAGCCCGAATAGCAGCAACAATACAGGAACACGCTCGACCGTCGTGTCGTATAGCACGTTGTCATTCACCGATGAGCCATCAGTGTCGGGCAGAAGCGGCAGATCATACCGTGATGCGATATCCCTGATGTTGAGCAGATGTACGACGGGGATATGGTGCGAGGAGAACCGCTCGATCAGCCCCCGACCCGGATCGCTGCAGTGCAGAGGATGCCGGACGAGGCCGGTAGGAATTGTGCTTGCGTGCTCGCATATTCCCAGGCTGGTTTGATTGCCGCCGATATTCACCAGTATGTCCGGGCCCGCCGAGACCAACAGCTCCTCCTTGGATTGGATCGCTTCCTCAATCGAGGTGAAGACACTTAACACGACACCATGTCGGTCTGCAGTCCGGCGCAGAATTTCCAGGCCTTCCTCAGACAGCCCGCCCCCGCTATCCCCCTCAGCCCCCATGGTCACGAGCGCCGACCGGTACCGGAGTCCGCCGTCCTTCGCTAGCCAGGCTTCCATGTCCAACCACGTCGCTCCGGGTTGATTCGCCCCGAAGGAAGAGGAGCCGAGAGAACTGAAGATGATTGCCCGCGCACCGATCGTTTGCACGGCTGCCAGCGAGGTGACGGCCAGCGTCGGAAACGAACCCGAAAGAACAAGTCCTACCGTGGAAGATGAATCCACGCCGGCATCGTGCAACATACGAATCATCAATGCAGCAAAGCGGGGATTCGCTGCTGTGCGCTTTGCCTCGAGTGACCCGAGCGTAGTCGTGAACTCCGACCACTCCTGTCCAAGCATGGCGGAATGTTTGAATGTCTGAGGGACCTCGCTGACAATCCCGGCTTGCTGCTTTCGTGCCTCGATGATGTCGAACCATTGCTCCGCCAGAGCCTCTGCCCGGAGCATCGCCGGGGCATCTCCCCTATCGCTCCGTTTCACCAGCACGTTCCGGGCAAAAAGCAGGGCCAGGACCGCGACCCCGAGGATGACGTACAACCGCCTAGGATCCGAAGCCAGCATGATCGATTGCCTCAAGCGAGCATCAGGATCATCGCAACAAGCACTGTGACGATGCCCAGGCTGGCGAGTGTCGGCAACACTTTCTGCCGCACCATTTCGTGAGCAATGAGCCCCGGTATGATATATCCGATGGATTGCACATCCATGGCGATTCCGCCAAGAGGCTGAATCCACCATTCAACGCCGATCGTTGCGCTGAAGCCCAGCAGCAAAGCAAGGAGAAGCCGGCGACGGCCGTAGAGAATCAGATACCCGGACAACACATGCAGGAGGCCCCACACAACACAGGAGAGCAGGACTGTCACGGCAATGCGACCGGGTTCTGCGATGAACAACGCGAGGTATCCGGGTGCTACCACACCACCGGGCGAATACCCTGCGAGTTCATAGAAGAGGAAACCGACAACCAGTCCGATGAACAATGCTTCTACGACCATTGCTGAATTCCTTCAAGTATGGCAAATCCATCTCCGGCGATATTGCCGACCCCCACTACAAGACATCCGGTGGACAACTGCATTCTCTCCAATGAACGTACCGGATCACGCGCGTCTCGCGGCGACCACAGATTGATCTTCCGGGTCTCGACCCCGTGCTCCCGCAATACCCGGCGCGTCAGGTGACGGTGAGTCCCGGTGATAGCGACCCGTTCAAGATCCGGTAGCGAGCCGCACCACCTGGCGAACTGAAGTGATCGAAGCGGCCGGTCAGCCCGCGTGTTCAAGATGATGGCAATGGACCCACGATGGAGAAGGTGATTCCTCCAGTACGCGACGAATCGCATGGCGGACGGCACATCGTTCACCGCAAAACCATTGAGGAATTGCACGCGGGCACCCGCAAGGTCAAGCGTGTACACGGATTTTTCCATGCGCTGGATCTCTTGAAGAATTGCCGCCAATGCACTTTCCCGGTCAATTCCCAGTTCGCCGCATACGGTGAGGGCGAGTCCGATGTTGTCGGCGTGAATGCCTGGAGGAAGCGCGGCAACCCACCGGCTTGGGAGATCGTCCGGCCGAATCACCCGGGTTTGTTCGCGGCGGGCGCGTGCATCGACTACGTCTGCCCAGCATCGTTCGCTTGAGACAAGAGTGGCACGGTGAGGAAGGAACGCACACACAGCTTCGGCCTGTTCACGGGGGGCGGGACCGAATTCCTCCCGGTGATCATCGAGCACATTGGTCAGAACGGAGATGGTCGGCCGGAGGAGGCGCGATTCGAGTACCTGCAGGAGGGGATTGAGGGACATGCACTCCAGCACGAGGGCATCGCAGGAGTGGCGTCGTGTCAGGTGCAGGATATTCACCTGTTCTTGTACACGCGCCCCCCCCCGGCGGTGAATGCGCGATGTTGTGCCGTCGGGCAGAAGGAGGGTCGGCACTTCGCCTGTCACTTTGCCGAGAACACGGTAGCCATGTTGCCGCAGGACTGCCGAGATATACCGGACAACGCTTGATTTCCCCCGCGTCCCCCCGACGTGGACACGCACCTGGAGCGCGGAGACGCGCGCACGTACGATGAACGCCTCAACCGCCAGTGCAGTGCATACGAGACCAAGGAGAACAGCAACGGTCACCATGTGAACTCAATATCCTATCGCCATGTTGCCAGCTTGAGTGTGCCTCCCCTGCTATTTGAATGCCGCACCGAGAGGTGCGACGACGCCGGCGATCTTGTCAACTACTTCAATCTTCACTTTGCGGTCTTCGGCGATCTTGGTGAAGAATCCGTCCTCATTTCCCAGTTTCACGACGATGAGCTCTCGGGCGGACTCCGCGGCGAGCTTGTTGAAATCGTCCGATTGGGTCCCTCTGCGCGCTTTGCCCCCGATGTGCAACGTGAGAATGGGGAGCTTTGCCTCCTGTGACGCGGCGATAATGGCTTTCACTCTCTCCAATTCCTGATCACGGCTAGTGCCCGCCGCGCCCAATCCCTTCGAGCTAAAGCCCGAAACGATCATGAGCGTCTTGAAGCCCTTCAAGTCGGCTACGGATGCCGCCGGAAGCACCTTGGCTTCCAGTCCGGCTTTCTTGCAGAGGCTTCCTGCAAGAGTCACATCGGCACTCTGACCGGCAGAGGTAATCAGGATCGGCGTTCGAAAGGCAGAAGTACCCTGGGCCATAACCGGGGCAGCCGCCGCAAGGAAGAAGACGATGAGCGCGGAAAGCAGGCATTGACGTGGCATAACATTCTCCATAGATGAATCGTGTCTACGCATGATAGTTGTGCTCCTTTGCTTATCGAAGATACCGTTCAACCCCTTCATGAATGAGTGTTGT
>DAINBR010000111.1:0-9412 GCA_036732865.1 Bacteroidota bacterium
TCGGGATCTTTCCTCCTGGTCGTGCTCCTCGCCGCCGGCGGCGTGCGAGGGGGCACAAAAATCCAGCCGGCGGAAATCGAAAAAGCTGTGCGAGCATTTCTCACCGCCCAATGTGCCGACGGCGGTGAGCTGGCTGAAATCACGTTCCGTGCAGTGCCAGAGAACATCGAGGTGCCCGGAGCCGCCTATCGTCTTCATGTGGCCGGCGATGCTCGCACGGAATGGAAAGGCGCGATCGCGGTGCGGGTGGAAGTCGAGTCGGAAGGGCGCATTGTACATCGATGTCTGGTTTCAATGATGATAAGAACGTACGCCGATGTGCTGGTTGCGGAGCGGCTGATCGGGCGTCATGCGGAGCTGAAACCGGTAGACGTCCGGACGGTGCACATGGAAACAACACTGATGCGACGGCGGGTGCTGACGAAGCCGGGCCCGCCGGAAGGCCTCCGGTCGCGGCAGATTATCCCCCGCGGGAGCATCCTCTACGAGGATCTCTTCGAGAGCGTACCGCTTGTGCGGCAGGGGGATCGGGTCCAGGTCAAAGTGCAGTCGCGCGGCGTATCGATGTCGACGGAAGGTACAGCACGCGAGGACGGCGGATGGGGTGAATACGTCGTCGTGGATTTGACGGGCCGTCGTGAGCGTATTCGCGCGCGAATCGACGGCTCGGGAAGTGTCATTGTTTCGTTGGATGCGGGAAAGGAGAACTGATGAAACGTGCTTATGTGCTGTGTGCAGGCATACTCGTCCTTGCCGCTGCGTCGTTGGCTCAGGACATGCGTGCCAATGTCGGCCGGTCGTTATTTGCAGACCCGCGGGCGTCCGCAGTCGGGGATGCAGTCATGGTTCTTGTGGTGGAGATTTCGAGCGCGTCGAATGATGCGAGCACATCCTCGGACCGCGAGAGCAACATCTCGATGAACGCCGCGGGGAGCGCGGGGTCCTCCGAAATGCCGGAGGTGTCCCTTGGCGTGGGAACGGGCAACTCTTTTAAAGGTTCCGGAGCAACATCCACTCGCGGATCAATCCGTGCAAAGATCAGCGCGCGCGTGGACTCGGTGCTGGCGAACGGCGACCTGGTGATCACCGGTCTCCGTACGATTGTCGTGAACGGGGAGGAGCAGAAGATCACGCTGTCGGGTATCGTGAGGCCGGCGGATATCCTGGCAAACAACAGCGTCTATTCGTACAACATCGCCGATGCACGCATCGCCTTTGAGGGAAATGGAGTCGTCTCGAGCGCGCAGGGGCCCGGGTGGATCACAAAACTGTTGCACTGGATTTTCTGAATGAGGCCGGTATGAATCGTAACTCTCGTTGGTTCGGGATGATGGTCGCGGTCTGGCTCGTGGGCGCCGGAATCGCCCTGGGCGCGATCCGCATCAAGGATATCGCCCACGTACAGGGCATCCGCGGTCAACAGATCATCGGCTATGGGCTCGTGGTCGGGCTCAACGGAACGGGTGATACCCAGAGGTCGACGTTTACCCTCCAATCCGTGTCCAGCATGCTGAAGCGATTCGGCATCAATGTGCCCCAGGCCGATCTGCGGCTACGCAACGTGGCCGCCGTGATGGTGACCGCCACCGTTCCGGGTTTCACCAAGCAGGGAAGCGACGTCGACGTTATTGTCTCTTCGATGGGAGACGCGACGAGCCTGCAAGGCGGGACGCTGCTGATGACCCCTCTCTCCGGCATCGACGGTGTCGTCTACGTGATGGCCCAGGGCCCGCTCTCGGTCGGTGGCATGAGCGTGCGGGCCAACGGCAACGAGATCCGGCGCAACCATACGGCTGCCGGCAGGATTCCGGGCGGCGGGGTGGTTGAGCGAACGCCGGAGATGGCGATCACGAAGGACTCGACTATATCCGTGGTGCTCATGGAACCGGATTTCACAACAGCCACACGGGTCGCGGATGCGGTGAACGGAAAGCTCGGTGAGCGGGCGGCACGTGCGGAAGATGGAGCGAGCATATCCATCCGGGTGCCACAGTCGATCCGGTCAGAGGGGCGGCTGGTGGAATTCATCTCGTCGATTGAAGTGCTGGAGGTTACACCCGACGTTATCGCCAAGGTCGTCATCAACGAGCGCACCGGGACAATCGTAGTCGGCGGCACGGTCAGCATCCTGTCGGTCGCGATTTCTCACGGCGGCCTGAACATCGAAATCGAGTCCATTCCCATGGTCTCACAGCCCGCGCCGTTTTCACAGGGCCAGACGGTGACAACGCAGTTGACGGCGGTCTATGCCGGCCAGGACTCATCGACAGTGCAGGCGTTTGACGGGACGGCCACCGTGCAGGATGTGGCCAAAACACTTAATGCATTGAAAGTGACACCACGCGACATCATCGCAATCTTCCAGGCTTTGAAACGGGCTGGCGCTTTGAATGCGGAACTGGTGATTATCTGATGGATGGTCTGCGGACACTTCCGGAAAACCCGGCGGCGCAACAGCACAAGCCCGTCGACGATCGGACGCGCCAGCGTTTGCAGCGCGTGACTAAGGAATTCGAGTCACTGCTGGTCGGATACATGCTCAAAAGCATGCGATCCGGTGTGAACACCAGCGAGATGTTCGGCGACAGCTACGGCGGCGACGTTCTGGAAGGCCTGTTTGATGGCCAGATGGCGCAACATGTTTCGCAAAACAGTTCTCTCGGACTTGCCGAGCTGTTGTACCGACGGATGACCGGCGAAGAGATGCCGGCCGCTCGGACCACGCAACCGCGGCCCGCCGCCCCGGGGGACCTCGAGTCTCGGCCACCAGTGACGCTATCGATCAGTCCGGCCGCCCCGGGGAACGTGCGACCGGTGGCGGACACGCTCCGCCAGCGCCTCGACAAGGTCGCCCCGTTCATCCAGGAGGCGGCGGATACGCACCGGGTCGACGCCAATTTATTGAAGGCCGTGATTGCAGCCGAATCACACGGCAACTCCCAGGCGCGCTCTCCAAAGAACGCAAAAGGGCTGATGCAACTCATTGATTCCACGGCGACGGCAATGGGGGTGAAAAATGTCTGGAATCCCCGCGACAACGTCTTGGGCGGCGCAAAGTATCTGAGCCAGCTCATGGAGCAGTTTGGCGGTGACCGCGCAAAAGCACTGGCGTCATACAATGCCGGCCCCGGCGCGGTGCAGAAACACGGGGGGATACCGCCGTTCAAGGAGACCCGCGACTACGTTGAGAAGGTCCTGAATTACTTGCAGTTGTTCGAACAGCAGGAGCCTCGCCATGGAGACAATGATTGAAGAACTCGAACGGGTGATGCAGTCGGAAGTGGAGCTCGGAGAATCGTTACTGCAGGTGATGACCCGTAAACAACAGTCCATCATCGGCCTGCATGGCGACAACCTCACCTCCCTGGTGGTGCAGGAAGAGGGGGTGATCCGGCCGTTTCAGCAACTTGAGGAACGGCGCGTTCGTCTCACCCGTGAACTCAGCGGACAATCTCCGGAATGCTCGGAAGGGCCGACCGTCACGTTGAGGGAGCTGCTGCGACATCTCGCGCCGTCCGATGCCGTACGCATCACGACAATGTCCGCCCGCCTGCGGACGGTCTCGGAGCGCATCATTCACATGAACGAGCACAACCGCATCTTGCTGCAACGTTCGATGCGATTCGTTCAGGAAACCCTGCGTCTGGTCACTGAAGATCACACGCGGCAGCTGGTCGATCATCGCATGTAATGAAGAGGAGGGTGTATGAGCGGCATATCACAACTTCTGGAGACCGCACGGCGGGCACTGATGGCGCAGCAGTACGGCATGAGCGTGACCGGACACAACATTGCCAACGCGGGCACAACGGGATATTCGCGGCAACGCGCCGATCTCGCGACGACCGCGCCTCTGCAGACCGCGTACGGTTTCCTGGGAACCGGTGTAACTGTGCAAACGGTGTCGCGCTTGCGCGACCGGTTCATCGACCAGCAAATCCGCTCCGCAAACGATACACTCGGGCTGGCAGCTTCGGATTACCGGATCCTGAGCCAGATCGAAGCAATCTTCAACGAACCGTCGGATGCATCGTTGAGCACCGGCCTCAGTCAGTTCTTCGCGGCCTGGCAGGATCTTTCCACGAATCCGGAGGATGCCGTTACCCGGAATGTCGTGCTGGCGCAGGGACAGGCGTTGACCGATACGTTTCACCGCCTCTCCGGTCAACTCACAACACAGCGGAACGCCCTCCCCGGGGAACTCACCGAGAGAATCGAACGGATCAATGCCCTCGCAAGGGAGATCAGCGATCTGAACGTCACCATCGGCACCGGCATGACGAACGGGCAAGGCGCGGGGGACCTGCAGGATCTCCGGGACAGCAAGATTGCCGAACTCTCCGGACTTGCCAACATCACGGTGTCCGGGGGAAACAACGGTGCCGTGCTGGTTTCGCTCGGCGGCACATTGATCGCGGGCAGCGGAACCGTCCTGGCCCTGAAAGTCACGTCCGGTGAGCCGGCGACAATCGCAGGCACAAGCTTTGAACAGTTGCGGGTGGTCACCGTATCCGGCGGCTTCGACGTCGACCTGCATGGCGGAGAGGCCGGCAGCATCCTGAAATCATTCAATAGCACCCTCCCGGATGCGATGGGACGCCTCGACCAACTCGCCGGGGCGATCGTCGAGGCAGTGAACCAGCAGCATACCGCCGGGTACGGCAGGCAACAACCCCCGCGCACGGGTGTCAGGTTCTTCATGGGCACGGATGCCGCATCCATGGCGATTGATCTGACAGATCCCAGTGATGCGCCGGGAAGTAATCCGAGCATCGACAACATCGCAGCATCGTCCTCACCGGCTGCCGCAGGAGACAACAGCATCGCACTGCTGATCTCGGGTATTCTCGACAAGCGGCCGCTGGTCACATCCGGCGGCGTGACCCTGCTCGACGGCCTGTCGCTGTCGGAATTCTACAATCAGATCGTGACAGATATCGGTTCATCGGTCAATGCGACCGGTGCGATCGTAACGTCGCAGGAACTCTTCGTCTCGCAGCTTACCGCACAACAGGAAGCCATTGCGGGAGTTTCACTCGATGAAGAAATGGCGAACATGATCAAATTCCAGAATGCATTTGATGCGGCGGCCAAGATGGTGTCCACCGTCAACGAAATGTACACCACCATCCTCGAAATGGTGTAGCCATGCGCATAACGAATACAACGATCGTCGCAGATATGCTGGCCAACCTGGCCAGGAGCAGGGAGCGGATCAACCAGCTGAACGTGCAGCTGGCCACGCAGAAGCGGATCCAGAAGGTCTCGGACGATCCGGCCGCGGCGGGCGCTGTGTTGCGCCTGAACGCCGACCTCGCACGGGTGGAATCATACGTACGCAATGTGGTGAACGGGGAGAACACCCTGAAGATGACCTCGGACAGCCTTGGCAAAGTCTCCGATATCCTGAAGGACGTCAAAGGGCTGCTCGCCGGAGTAACGACTCTGGACACTTCTTTCTGCATGGCGCTGGCCGATTCAATGGACCAGTACGTGGACATGGCGGTGGATGTCGCCAACACCCGGTTCGGGGGCAAGTACATATTCGGCGGGACCAGCACAATGGCACCCCCGTTTGTGCGCAGCGGCGTGCCGGAGACGGTGGCATACCGGGGGAATGCGGGATCCATCCGGTTCCAGGTTGGCGATGGCATCTCTTCCGCCGTGAATGTGAGCGGCGCCGCGGCATTCGCCTCCACGGGCAAGATCGTGTTTTCAGGAATCCTCGATGCCGCGGCTCCGGTGAATACGATCGTTTCGAACATGGTGAGCATCACGGATGGGAACGGTATCACACACAACGTGGAAATGGTCATGCGGAAGACCGGCGCAAACAGCTGGTCACTCAACGCGGTGATGCCCGGCGGTGCGACCGATGCAACGGTTTCCGGAGGGGCGGCATCGGTGACGTTTGATCCTGCCACGGGGGCTGTGGAGTCTATCATGCGGGGTGCTCCGTTGATTTTCACGCCGACCGTGACGCCCCCGACGCAGGCCGCTCCGGCTATAACGCTCATGGTGGACTGCGCCGGGTTGAGTGAGGGCACCCCCCCCGGGGGGGCCTCGACATTCAGCGGGGCGCACACGGAAGTGTCGGTGTTTAATGCGCTGATGGCGGTGCGCGATGCCCTCCGATCGGGCACTCCGCCGAGTGCCGATGACCTCGCCATGATCGGGGTCATGCAGAACGTGATCATGCGCGAGCAGGCACGCGCGGGAACGCTTCACGATTCCCTGGAGACCGCCGATGCGTGCCTGACCTCGCAAAAACAACTTCTGCTGGACCTCCTGGAGGCACGTCAGGGTGTGGATCTTGCTGAGATCGGCCTCAAACTCAAGCAGGAAGAAATCACGCTGGAGGCCACGTTGAGTGCGGCGGCAAAGATCATTCCGAAATCACTACTGGACTTCCTGGGATAGCATGCGTAGAAATATCGATATCACCACCGTTGCCGGACTGAGCCTCGGACTGCTCGGGGTCTTCGGGTCATTCCTCTGGGAGGGAGGAAACCTGGAAGGGATCCTGCTGGGACCGGCCATGTTGATTGTGTTCGTCGGCACGTTTGCCGCGGCAATGATCGGCACTTCATTGAAGTCGTTCCTGAAAATCGGGGATATGCTCAGGATCGTTGTGAGCCCGCCCGTGTTTGCCGTGGAGGAAGCTATACAGGCAATCGTCCGCTTCTCGACGATTGCGCGCCGCGACGGACTGCTCGCTCTCGAGAAGGAACTTGACGGCGTCTCGAACAACTTCATGCGGAAAATACTCCGGTTTACCATCGACGGAACGGAACCGGAAGTGCTGCGTACGCTGGCGGAGAATGAAGTGAGGTACGTCGCAGAACGTCACGCAAACGGGGCAATGCTGTTCCAGAAAATGGGCGGCTATTCACCCACCATGGGCATCATCGGCACGGTGATGGGTCTCATCGCCACCCTCGCGGCGGCGGGAAGCGATCCCGACGTGCTCATCCGTCACATCGGCAGCGCGTTTGTCGCGACTCTCTGGGGAGTGTTCATGGCGAATCTGGTGTGGCTTCCCATCGCAGACAAGCTGCGGCACATTCATAACGAGGAGTATCTATTCATGGACCTGATCGTGGAGGGCATCCTTTCGATTCAGGCCGGAGAAATACCGTCCGTGATCAAAGCGAAATTGTATAGCATGTTGCCCGAAGAGCAGCAGGATCCGAGCACACGATGAGGCACCCGCACAAACATCCCGAACCGGAGAACTCCGACCGGTGGCTGCTGACCTACTCCGATCTCATCACGCTGTTGCTCGGATTATTTGTGATTCTCTATGCGATGTCGAAGATCGATGCCGGCAAGTACTCGGAAGTGGTCTCGGCGCTCAACGGCGTGTTCGGGTCGCCCCGCGGGATCCTGACGGGGAGTCCTGCGATTCTGGAGAATCCCGCCACCACCCTCCAAGCGGAAAAACAGCGCGTCACCCGGGAAATCAGCGCGGCCCTCCGGCTGGATCAACGGGATCTGCCGATCGCCATAACGGAGAACGAGCGTGGCGTCACGGTGCACATCATGGAAGAGCTGCTGTTTGCCTCGGGCAGTGCAGAAATCAAACAGACATCACTGCTTACACTGGACACGCTCGCGTCAGTGCTGCGCTCTCTGCCGAACGATCTGCGGGTGGAGGGGCACACAGATAATGTCCCGATCAATACGGAGCAGTTCCCTTCGAACTGGCACCTCTCGGTGGCCCGCGCCTTGAACGTCGCCTACTACCTGATCGAGCGGCACGGATTAACGCAGGAGCGCGTGTCGGTGGTGGGCTATTCGGAATTTCAACCCCTCGCGCCGAACAGCAACCCCGAAAACCGGGCACGCAATCGGCGCGTGGACATCGTGATTGTCGCAACCGGCATGCGGAACGTCCCCCTGCAGTCCATTTCACTGGCGCCGTTGCGTCCCGGGGCGGAAGGGGACGGCACATGATGGTGGCGACCAAAAGGTTCGGCAGGGTTGATGTGCCGGAGGAGCGGATGGTACTGTTTCCAGACGGGCTTCTGAATGCACCCGGGCGCAGTCATTTTGTGGTGTTTGCCGATCCCGCGTGTACGCCGTTTCAGTGGCTCGTCTGCGTCGAGCGGCCCGAATGCGCGATTGCCATCCTCGATCCGGTTGTGGTGTTGCAGGATGCGGAAGGCCCGGCCGCACGGTCGGAGGAAGAAACTATCGCGTTTGTCGCGGCTACACCTGGGAGCGGTGATGTGGCCTGGTGGCTCGATCTCCGTCACCCGATTCTGATCAACACGGCAGAGATGACGGGCGAGCAGGTGACGCTGGATGATCCCTTATTGCCGGAACACCATCCTGTGTCCCGGCGGGAACCACACGAGACCGCGGAGTGACCATGCTTGTTCTTGCGCGCAAAGCGACCGAGGCGATCAAAATCGGTGATGACATCACCGTCAAGGTGATTGCTATTCGCGGAGGGCAGGTGAAAATCGGCATTGAAGCACCCTCAGGCATCCGCATCATCCGGATCGAGACCAAGCACACGGAGCGCAGTAACGGCGGTGGGAATGGCTCCCTGCCGCCCGACGTTACTGCTTCTGCAGATAGGAGTGAATAGCGGCGGCTGCGTTCTTGCCGTCGCGCATAGCAAGAATCACCGTCGCACCCCCGCGTGAAAGGTCCCCCCCCGCGAAGATCCCCGGACGGCTCGTCGCCTGCTGTTCATTGGTGACCACCGTTCCCCGCTTGCTCGTATCCAAACCCGGCGTCGTAGCTTGTATGATCGGATTTGGTTTCTGGCCGATGGCTTCGACAAGCGTTTGAATCTCCACCACAAATTCCGACCCTTTGACGGGTACGGGGCGGCGGCGTCCGGATTCATCCGGTTCTCCGAGCTCCATCCGCTGGCACTCAATGCCGCACACCCACTTGTTGTCGTCACCCAGGATCCGGATCGGGTTGGTGAGCAGCAGAAGCTCGATGCCTTCCTGTTCCGCATGGTGGATTTCTTCCTGCCTGGCTGGCATCTCGGCCCGCGACCGCCGGTAAATCAGGTACGCATGTTCGGCGCCCAGGCGCTTTGCTGTGCGCACGGCGTCCATAGCGGTGTTGCCGCCGCCGATGACCGCAACACTCTTCCCGATCCGGATCGGGGTGTCGAAGTCGGGGAATTGATAGGCACCCATGAGATTTACGCGCGTCAGGAACTCGTTGGCCGAGTAGACTCCGCTCAGATTCTCGCCGGGGATACCCATAAACGTCGGCGTACCGGCGCCCGTTGCGAGAAAAATGGCCTTAAACCCCCATTCGTCGAACAGCTCATCGATTGTCGCCGTCCGCCCGATCACGAAATTCGTATATATCTCCACACCGAGCGCTTTGATCCGCTCGGTTTCGACGTCCAGAATTTCCTTGGGTAGGCGGAACTCAGGAA
>DAINBR010000112.1:0-9378 GCA_036732865.1 Bacteroidota bacterium
TGTTCGGGCATCGGACGGGGAGACGGCAACAGCGGCTGCACCGAATCCGGTCACTTTGCCCTGAACAGTACCCTGGTTGTATGTCTGGCCGCCAACGCGAATGGCTTGCGCAGGACCGGACGTGTGGGCTGCATCGTAGTACACCCTGCCGCCCCAGACGAACCCATCTTCGTAAATGGCGGCGGCTGTCCCTTTGGGATAGAAGAAACCTGACTGGTCTTGAGGACTGTGATTTCCCTGCCCGTCAGCTCTGAAGTACGACGCGACGTTGTTGATGTTCAACATCGTCATGAGTGGTGTCCCCGAAGTTTTGGCGAGAGGGGACCCTCCTTCCTTCTTGTCAGGTCCTTTTGCGCTCGCGCTGCCCACCAGAAGGGCAACGATTGCTATGAACGCAACGAGGTACCGGAAGGATGAAACGTTGCTATGTGTCATATTCCTTGACTCCTCATTAATGGGCTTGTGTAGAACTGATCTGTTCGTCTGCGACACCGCGGCCGGCACACCCGGCCGCAGCGGAGCACACATGCCCGTTTAGATTTCCGCCCTCAAACCAACCCGGATCTGCCGGGGAGTTCCATAGATGTCGCCACCGATGTATTGGCCGCGCTCGGCAAGACCGAACCAGGAATACCGGTTGTCGAGATTGAGTGCTTTGTAGAAGGCCGCGTAGTTCGGAATTGACGTGTACTGCCCGGCAAGCGGGTTGGTCAACCATCCGTCATCCGAATCAGAACCGGTCGTCGGGTAGACATTGAGTACATGCTTGGTGTTCAACAGGTTCGTCACGTTCGCGTAGATTTCCATCTGCAACGGACCCAGCGCGAACGCTTTGCTGATGCTCAGGTCAATATTGAAGACGAATGGAGTCGAGGAGTTGTTGATAGGTTCAGCCGGGAAGCTGAACCGCGGATCCTGAGTAGGATACACACCGACTGACCACGCATCGGATTGCCCGAGGCTTGCAAGGGTCTTAATCTTCGTGTACGGATGACCGCTGTTGAAGCTGAACAGCAGCGAGCCACCCAGGCCTGCGAGAACGGGACCATATTTGTCATAGTCAGCTTTCTCGCCCGGCCAGCGATAATCGATCAACACCGTGCCACGATGGGTCTGGTTGTACAGCAACGGGTTGATGGAATTGATCTGACGTCCGATCCCCTGCTCGATGATGCCAAATGAGCCATTCGGGTTCGAGCCGGTACCGCGAGCATCAGACAGCGTGTAGTTGACGCGTGCGGCGAGATTGCTGGCCGGCGTTCTGCGCAGTTCGAGGGTCAGCTCGATGCCCTTCACTGTGCCGAAGTCATCGTTGAGATAGGCACGGTACAAGGCCACTCCCTGGTCGCTCACAACATTGCGGACCTGGAGCTGGTCTTTCGTGTCTTTATAGAACCCGCTCAACGTCATGGCAAAGTCGTTCGAAATCATCTGGCGGATACCCATTTCATACTGGGTTGTCCGTTCCGGCGTCATCAGGAAGCCCACCGGTTGGAGGTACGCGTTGCCACGAGCGCTCGGGCTCACCGTCCGGCTCAAGGTGACCATACCCTGGTACAAATTGTTGAGCGACGGCATTTGGGCGTACTTGCCAAACTGGGCATAGAACACCGTTGCGTCCGTCACCGGGAAGGAGAAGCTTATGCGCGGCAGGAGAAGCTGGTATGTGGGAGCCGGCACGAGTGCACCCTGATTGATGACGTCATTGTCGACATCGAAATCATCAACTGCATTCAGGGGATTCGCGAACGTATTGTGATTCGGCTTGAAGTACTCATAGCGCAGGCCGATATTCACGATAACGTCCCGGTACTCCAACTTGTTCTGCAAATAGCCAGCAATGAAAATCGGTTTGTACGGAGCATCCAGACCGTCGTCCACGAGGTTTCCGTCAACATCGTAGCCATAGCTATTAACGACTCCCGCTTTCCCGAGCTGGGCCCGGCGGGCTTCCGCACTTTCGAAGGTCTGCTCTTTTTCACCGTACGTCCCGTGCAGGAACGCATTGTAGCCTGTGATCGTGCCGACATTGAACTGGCGCATCACCCAGCTATCGAAACGCCCTCCGGCCTTCAACTCCCAGTTCTTGTTCATCTGGCGCGTGAGGTCAATCCCTCCGCCGATGGAGCTCTGTTTGTTGATCTGATAGCCGTTGTTGGGCGAGTTTTCATTCCTCATGTCAGTGAATCCGGTGATAACACTGTAGGCGTTTGGTCCGGCCCAACGGCTGCGGAATCCTGTATATCCGATAGCCTCGTTCGCAGTGCTGTCGGTCCACTTTGTCCAATCATTGCCAAAATCAGGATCGGTGAGTTCGTTCACGCGATTCAAGTAGGACACCGAGACTTCATAATAAGTCGACGGGTCGATCACATGCGTCGCCCGCAAGCCCAGCATGAGGTCTTTTTCTTCCGTAATGGAGAATCTCTTCTGGCGGAAGTAATTGGGGATCGCATTGACCCATGTACCGCCATTCGGCTGTTTGGTGAACTGATAGCTGCCGGAGAAGCGGAGTTTCACCGGTGACAGGTCAAATTCCAGTGTTCCCTGTGCGTTGTGGTTGTCCTGCCACGACTTGGGAAGGTAGTTTTCCTGGAATGCGATCGGTCCGGGGAGCGGCTGGCCTGGGCCGCGCGGGTCAAACGTATCGCTCAGCAGTTCGAAGCTGAACGGGGTCAGCCACAATCTCTCGCGCTGACGGACAAAGTTGTTTTGATAGAGGGCAAAGAACCGCACTTTGTCAACACCCGGCAACGGACCGCCGAAAGTGGCAACCACGTTACGGTAACCCTGGGACGTAGTGCCGAGGAATTTCTTGCCCGGCTTTGCGAAATCATCCGTTTCAACCGACACGGATGCTTTGTATTGGGGGCCTCCCGAACGCAAGTTTGTCTTGACGATACCGGAGTTCGAGCCGCCGAATTCTGCCGTATACCCACCGGCCTGCAGCTGCATCTCCTCCACCGCTTCCTGAATCACCGTGGCCAGGTTATTATTGAAGAGTGGGTTCGTCGTCGGTGCACCATCGATGTAATACGCCACCTCACCGCTGCGGCCACCGCGCACGTACAGGTTACCGGCTTGTTGAACCACGCCGGCCTGAAGTGCAAGGATATTCTGGACGCCACGGACCGGCAGCTGGTTAATGTCTTCCTGTGTCGTGATTCGGACGGTATTCGTCGTGTTGCGCTGAATCAGCGGACGTTCAGCGACGATTTCCACCGCCTGCACCTGGATCGCCGAACTGGTCAGCAGGAAGTCCTGTGTCGTCGTGATGTTCGCGTTGACGCGGACATTCGAGACGGTGAGTTGGTTATAGCCGACATACGAGACACGGAGTGAGTAGGCCCCGGGCCTGACACTGAGGATAACAAAATCCCCGTTGATGTCGGCTGCGGCGCCGAGGTTCGTTCCTTCAACGAACACATTAGCGCCCACCAGCGGCTCACCTGAGTCTCTGTCCGTAATCCGCCCGCGAAGCTTGCCATCTTGCGCAAGCAGAAGCGCAGGCAAAAGGACGGCTGCGAACAGAACCGCAAATAGCCTTCGTTGCATGTGTAACCTCCTTTTGTGTTGGCTGGAAAATCTACAGCGCATGCTGCAACTCACAATGCCCCGCGCACATGCGGATGTGTGACTGGTTTTCGCCCTCGCAACACGAGATGGGATAGTGCGGACAGGTGAGGGTAACTCCTCAACTTGGGCCGCGGAGAACGTCGCCATGCTGAACAGGCGATCACGCACACGGGGGACAGATGGAATGAAAGGTGAAAAGGAGTATCAATTGTGTGCCCGCAAATCACCTCCTTCGACGGTTATCTATTGAGTGGACCCAGATTGGGTAGAAGTGGCGGTGTTTAATATAAATACCCCCGTTGTGTTTGTCAAGTGTTGAATTTCAAAACAGGCGCATTTCGTCGCTTTCCTCAGGCCAAAATGGGCTCAAAACGCCATTTGCACTGCTGCGACGCCAGCCCCGGCAGGAAATGCGTAGCCGCAGGTCTTCAGTGCCCTTTCGAGCGCCGCGACCACGGCAACCATGTCTAGTTCGTCAAAATACCCCAGGTGAGCTATTCGGAAGATCTTCCCGGTGAACTCCCCTTGCCCGCCGGCAACCGTGATCCCGTTCTCTTTCTTTAGGGCCGTCGAGAGACTCTTCCACTCAACCCCCTCGGGGAGCCAAATCGGTGTCACTGCATACGAGGGTGTGTTCGAAAAAAGCCGGAGTCCGAGTGCAGTCACCCCGGCGCGGAGAGCGGTCGCCAACCGCCGGTGCCTTTCCCACACCTGTTCGATGCCTTCAGCACGAATCATAGCCAGGGCGGTATCGAGCCCGGCGATGAGGGAGATTGCGGGGGTCCATGGCGTGTCATCGGTTTCAAGAGCCTTCACAGCACGGCGCAGATCAAAATAGAATCTGGGCATAGTGGACTGTTCCATGGCGTCGATCGCACGTTTGCTGAGTACGACAAATGCCAGCCCCGGAGGAATCATCAAGCCCTTCTGCGAGCCTGTGACGCACGCATCGATGCCCCACGCGTCAAACCGGATCTCGTGGGCGCCGACCGACGTTATGCCGTCCACGCAGATCAACGCATCGCTTTCCATGCGGATTGCCCTTGCGATCCCTTCCAGGTCAATCACGGCACCCGTCGACGTCTCGCTATGCGTCAGGTAGACCGCCCTCGCCTCCGGGTGTGCGCGCAGGACATCGACAACTTGGGCAGCATCGACAGCCTTCCCCCACTCCACCCTGATTTCTATCGCGTTCAGTCCGAACACGCGGGGCATGTGCACCCAGCGCTCTCCGAACTTCCCCCCGTTGACGGCAATCACAGTTTCGCCCGGCGAAAACAGATTGACGAAGGTTGCCTCCATCGCTCCGGTGCCGGAGGAGCACAACGTGATCACCGGCTGCGCGGTCTGGAACACATAGCGGAGGTTTTCATTCACGCGACGGAACATTGCGCGGAATTCGGGTTGGCGGTGATGAACGAGCGGTGCCGCCATGCGGAGGAGGACTTCTTCTGGAACGGGTGTGGGGCCGGGAGTGAAAAGGCGTGTTTTCACAAGGGACTGCTATGTTTTCGTCAGGTGCTCCCCGATGACCTTGACGACGTCGTTTTTGCCCAAACCGGTGATCGACGAGAACGGCAGGACACCTCTGCAGTTGGCAAAGCGGGCGAACGATTCCCGTGCCGTGTCAACGAACCGGGGCATCTTGCTCACCGGGAGCTTGTCGGCTTTGGTCAGCGCAACGAGGAAAGGAATTTCGTAGTAGTCAAGCCACCCGACCATCATCATGTCGAGTTCGGTCGGCTCATGCCGGGCATCCACGAGTTGGAGAACGAGGGTGAGTTGTTCGCGGGTTTTGAGATACTGCTCGATCAGCTTCCCCCAGCTGGAGCGGATCTGCTCCGGGAGCCGGGCATAGCCGTAGCCGGGAAGGTCCACGAAGTAGAACTGTTTGTTGATGACATAGTAGTTCATCTCGCGGGTTTTCCCCGGTTCTGAACTGGGTCGGGCGAGGGACTTCCGGTTGCACAGCTTGTTGATGAAAGAGGACTTGCCCACATTGGAGCGGCCGAGGAAGGCCACTTCTGACAAGCCGTCTTTGGGAAGCTGGCGGAGGTTGACCGCCCCGAGAACGAATTCCGCCGTGGTAATCTTCATACGCGAAGAGACACTGCCGCCATGTTACGCTGATGCCGAAGCTTCCGGGGCCTGTTTCTGCGGGGCCGCGGGGGCTTCAGCTTTTTTGACTTTGGCCGTCTTGCGTTTCGGCGACCCTTTTCCGGCTGCCTTCTTTGCCGTCTTCTTTTTCTGTGCCGATTCCTGTGCGGCATTGAAATCCACCAGCTCGATCACGGCCAATTCCGCCGCGTCACCATACCGCTGACCGAGCTTCACGATCCTGGTATAGCCGCCCGGACGCGTGGCCACCTTTTCGGCAATCACGGTAAACAGGTCGGTCACCGCTTCGCGGTCTTTCACCAACCTGGCGACTTCGCGACGCGCATGGCCCCCGGCCTCGACGAATTTCTTGGCCCGTTCTCCGCCGGTCACGGCCTTGGCGTCAACCGCACGGGCGTTCTTTGCACGCGTGATCATTTTCTCCACCACGACGCGGAGTTCTTTCGCCTTCGCCACGGTGGTGGTGATCCGTTTGTGCTTCAGCAACGCTGTCGCGAGCGCGGCCAAGGTGGCGCGTCGATGGCTTGCGGTGCGTTTCAACTTCCGGCCTGCTACACGATGTCGCATAGTGATCGTCCGCTAAAGTGTCTATCACTCGGTGTCTTTGAGATACTTGTCTACATCCATGCCGAACGTCAGCTTTTCCGCTTCTACAATTTCGGAGAGTTCGGCAAGGGATTTGCGGCCGAAGTTGCGGAACTTCAGCAGCTCGCTTTCGTCGCGGCGCACGAGATCCGCGATGGTCTTGATGTTCGCCGCACGGAGGCAGTTGTGCGAACGGACCGACAGCTCCAGTTCATCCACGGCTGTCATCAGCACCTTGCGGATGCGTTGGAACTCCGCGTCCTGTGCCGACTCCACCTTTGGCGCTTCGGGCTCGACGTCGAAGTTGATGAAGAGCTGGATGTGGTCGCGCAGAATCTTGCCGGCGTATGCCATGGCATCTTCCGGCGTTACCGACCCGTCGGTTTCCACCTCCATGGCCAGCTTCTCATAGTCCGTCTGTTGGCCGACACGGGTGGTCTCCACAAAGTACCGCACATTTCTGATCGGCGTGAAGATCGCGTCGATCGGGATCAGGCCCAGCGGTTGGTCGGGTGCCTTGTTCTCTTCCGCAACGAGGTAGCCGATTCCCCGGCCGATTCTGAGCTCCAACTCGAAACTGGCATCGCTGTTCAGCGTGGCGATCGGGAGGTCCGGATTCAGGATCTCGATGTCCGACGATGCCTGCTGCAGGTCACCCGCCGTGAAAGCCTTCGGACCTTTCAGGGCTACCACCACCCGGTTGGTCTTCTTGTTGACCATCTTCATCCGGACCTGCTTCAGGTTGAGGACGAAATCCGGCACATCCTCGACGACACCGGGGATGGTGGAGAATTCATGCGCGACGCCGTCGACGCGAAACGCGGTGATGGCATAGCCGGGCAGCGACGACAGCAACACGCGTCGCATGGAGTTCCCGATGGTGACCCCGAACCCCTTTTCCAGCGGCTGGACGATGAAGCGCCCGAAGGTCGGGGAGTGGGTCGCCTCATCCAGGTGTATCTTCTCCGGCATCTGGATCGTTCCCATGGTCATGGCGTTGTCACCCTCTCTAAAGGACATTACTTCGAATACAATTCAACGATGAGTTGTTCGTTCGCATCGAGCGGTATGTCAGCCCGCTCGGGAACATTCAGGAACGTACCGACCATCGCGGCCTTGTCAAGACTCAACCACGGCAGCATGGCGGTGTCCTTCATCCGCTTCATGGAGGCATGCAGCACCTCCAGTTTCTTGCTCTTGTCCCGCACCTGTATGGAATCGCCTGCCTTGAGCAGGTACGACGGCACGTCGACGGGCGTGTTGTTCACGAAAAAGTGTCCGTGCACCACCAGCTGACGAGCAGCTTTCCGTGACGGCGCAAAGCCCAGCCGGTAGACCACGTTGTCCATCCGGCGCTCGAGGAGCTTCACCAGGTTTTCCGCCGTGCGGCCTTCCGTCCGCAGTGCGCGCGCGAAGACATTCTTGAACTGCGCTTCCATCAGTCCGTACATCCTGCGGATCTTCTGTTTTTCGCGCAGCTGGACGCCGTACTCGGAGACCTTGGTGCGCCGTGATTGACCGTGTTGTCCGGGCGGATAGGCACGGCGTTCCATCGGGCACTTTTCCGTGAAGCACTTCGTCCCCTTGAGGAACAACTTATGCCGTTCGCGACGGCACAATCTGCAACTGGAATCGATGTATCGAGCCATAGAAGTTTTTCCTGCGTTATACTCTGCGTCTCTTCGGCGGACGGCAACCGTTGTGCGGAATAGGCGTCACGTCCCGGATGCTGCTGATCTCAAGTCCTGCGGTCTGGAGCGCACGTATCGCTGCTTCCCGTCCCGATCCAGGTCCTTTCACAAACACTTCCACCTTCCGGAGCCCGAGATCATGTGCGGTCTTCGCCGCCGCTTCCGCCGAGACCTGCGCGGCAAACGGGGTGTTCTTGCGGGATCCCTTGAATCCGTTCTTGCCGGCCGACGACCAGCTGATGGTGTTGCCGTACACGTCGGTGATCGTCACTATAACGTTGTTGAACGTCGCCTTGACGAACACTTTGCCGCTCACGTCCACCTGGATTTTCTTCTTCTTCCGTGTGAGATCGGCTCTTGGACTGTTCTGCTGGGTGGACTTAGCCACGTATTCCTCCGGTAATGATACTCGTCAATTGTGGATTGTGGATCCACCATTCACAATTGTCAGGTCTTGGCCATCACTTTCTTCTTGCCGGCCACGGTCTTTCTGCGGCCCTTGCGTGTGCGCGAGTTGGTGCGCGTCCGCTGGCCCCGCACCGGCAACCCCCGGCGATGACGGATACCCCGGTAGCACCCGATGTCCATCAACCGCTTGATGTTCATCTGTGTCTCGCTCCGGAGTGCGCCTTCCACTTTGTACTCGGCGGTGATGATCGAGCGGATGCGCTGGACCTCATCGTCGTTCAGATCGCCGACTTTCTTGTTGATGTCGACGCCAGCCTTCGTCAGGATGGCGAGCGATGAGGCGCGCCCTATCCCGGTGATGTAGGTCAGGCCGATTTCCGCGCGTTTCTTCTTGGGCAGATCAATTCCCGCAATACGAGCCACGCCTGTGCTCCTCCTTTAGCCTTGACGCTGTTTGTGCTTGGGGTTTGTGCAGATGATGCGTACCACCCCTTTGCGCCGGATAATCTTGCAGTTCCGGCAGATTTTCTTGACTGATGACCTAACTTTCATGCGCTGTCCGCTCCGTCCTTATTTATACCGGTAAGTGATTCTGCCCTTGGACAGGTCATAGGGCGACAGTTCCACAGTCACCTTGTCACCCACCAGTATCTTGATGAAATTCATCCGCATCTTGCCCGAGATATGGGCGAGAATCGTGTGGCCGCCGTCCAGGCTCACTTTGAACGTCGCGTTCGGCAACGTCTCCGTAATCACACCATCAACCTTTATGGGCCCCTGCTTAGCCATGACGGGTCAGGACCTCGGCCTCTCCCTGTGTGACAGCCACCGTGTGTTCGAAGTGTGCAGAAGGTCGCCCGTCTGCCGTCCGCACCGTCCACCCATCCTCACCCAGGCGCACCACATATGTCCCTGCATTGACCATCGGCTCAATTGCCAGCGTCATCCCTTCCCGCAATGCCACTCCCGTTCCTTGCACGCCGAAATTCGGTACGGCCGG
>DAINBR010000113.1:0-9355 GCA_036732865.1 Bacteroidota bacterium
CTTCTTGGGCTGGAGCGAACGCCGCCCGAGCACCTCGACCTGCACCGGCAGACGGGCAGAACCCGTCCCGGGGAGCACAAAGCGTTTCACGACGTACAACAGCCCTACCATCAGCGCGAGCACTGCAGCGAGAGACAGCACCACCCTGAGGACGATTCCTTCCATCGCTTATTTCCCCAGCCCCTTCACGCGTTCCGCAGCGTTCACGAGATTGGTGATCCGGATACCGAAGTGCTTCTCGATGACCACCACTTCCCCTTCCGCCATTTTCTTCCCGTTGATCAGGACATCGACGGGCTCATTCGCGAGTTTTTCGAATTCGACCACCGAGCCGCGCTGCAGGTCCAGAATGTCGCGGATCATCAGATTCGTCCGGCCGAGTTCGATCGATACCGGCAGGCTCAGATCGATCAGAAGGTCGAGCTTGCGTTCCATCTCCATCGCGGGTCCCGCACTGGACTCGATGGGCTGAAACTGCGCACTGCGCACTTCCAGCGGTGTCTGGGTGCCGGGCCCTTCCTGCATCCCGACAGCAGTCGTGTTCATCGTCGAAGGTTCTTGCATCTGCCTATTCTCCTGTTGAATGATCCCGTTGCGTGCGTGTGACCTTCAGCGCCATATGCCCTTTCGAGACGCCGGGACGCCCCCACACACGCGTTTTCGCGCCGATCTGCATTTGGATTTCACTGCTGATAGGGATATTCGTACGTACAATGTCTCCTTCTTCCAGCTCCAGCAATTCGCGCAATGTCATGGAAGTCTCCCCCAGCAGTCCGGTAACCGGTACTTTCGTCGTGCCCAGCTGCCTGACAATCGGCGCCGACCACTCCGACTCGCCTTTCACCGCGGACAGACCGCTGAAATGCTGCACATTCAGCTTCGCGAGCACGTCTTCCAGTGCAAACGTGGGGAAACAGACGTTCATCGGATATTTCTGCGCCCCAATCACTACTTCGAATGATACCACAAGGACGATCTCGCTGGCAGGTGCGATCTGGACGAATTCGCCTTCGCTCTCCAGACGCTCCAACTTGAACGAGAGCTCCGCCACCGTCTTCCATGCACGCTGGATATCCGCGAGCGCCCGGAGCACGATCCCTTTCACGATGCTCTGTTCGATTTTGGTGATCAGCCGTGCATTCTTTTCCCCCACAGCAACACCCCCCATCAGGTGTTCCACCATAGTGAGCACAAGCTGCGGGCTCAGCTCGAGCACCGCGAGGGCATCAGACTCGAGGATGCGGAAGACGTACAGACAACTGGGACTCGTTATCGAGAGCGCAAACTCGGAATAGAACAGCTGATCGACGGAGAGCACGTTGATCGACACGGCTGTCTGCAGGCGGGACACGAGGTACGATGCCATGGTCTCGGCGAAGTTTTCGTGGACTGCCTGAAACGTGCGCAGTTGGTTCTTGGACAAACGATGGGGCAGACGGAAGTCAAAGGTTATGGCTTCACGTTCTGCCTTCTTCGGCTCGCCGGACCCTTCCGTGGTCTCGTTCCGGCCAGCGGACATGTCCGACAGGAGGCTTTCGATTTCTTGTGGTGTGAGAATTTCAGGCACGCGTCACCCGTTACTGGATAATGAATTTGCTGAAATACACGTTCGTGAGCACCCCACCGCGAAGAATGCTCCCTACCTTCTCCTCAATCTCTTTACGGATCGCCTCGCGTCCATCAACGTTGACAATCGTCAGAAGATCCTTGGAAGTGAGAATGGTATTGAGTGCGTCCCGTACCATCACGTCTTTGCTTTCAAGTTCTCTCAGCGCCTCAGGCGTGGTCACCTCAAGTCCTACCGTGGTCAGGAGAAATCGCGTGCCGTTGGTGCCGGCGGGATTGACGATAAGGTCCTTCACAACGTAGATTTTGCCTTCGGGCCTTTCTCTGTCTTCCATCCGTGACCCCGCGCCTTCTTTCCCTGCATCCGCCTGCCCCTCACTCCGTTGCGCAGCTGCACCTTCAATACCCTGCGGTGCCGGAGCCAGGAATCTTGTGATAAGAAAATAGACGATGAGGAGTTGAACTAGGAAGACGGGGACACCGAACAGGATGAGCTTCCTGATGGGAAGCTTCTGGGCGGGCGCCGCCTCGGGGGTGGCCGGAGCGCTTTGCTCCGGCGCTGCTATTGCTTTGGCCATCGCGTCGACAGGGATTGTGGCACACTGGGGTCTCTTCGTCAAAACCTGTGCCACGAAACAACCTGGAAAACCAAGCGATCAGGGGCGAATGTGCCCTGTTTAGCGGAGATGGGGGGGAGGACTGCTGGCTAATATGAAACAGATGGTGGCTACTTTGGACCTCTTCCTGCGAATTCAGGCCAAATTTCGGGAAACTGGCGTGCAACGACGACGATATGCAACTACTTTTTCGATCACTTCGTCGACTGTCTCTTTGACCATCAGCTTCTTCCCTGTGGTCGTCGAGATGAGTGTGTCCGGAGTGCGCTCGATGAATTCGATCAGGTCCGCGTTCACGACGATTTTCTCGTCCTGTTGCTTTGCCAGTTTTGTCAATTCGATCATGGAAGAATCCACCCTGGAGCTGCCGGGCACCCCCCCGACGGGGGGCGCCCGACACGCCTCCATCCAAGTGTATGTAAGTTGGCCCCGGACTACCGCCTGAGGTTCACGAGCTCCTGGAGAAATTCGTCGCTCGTTGTGATCACCCTCGCGCTTGCCTGGAAGCCGCGCTGGGCCGTAATCATCTTTGTGAACTCGTCGGCAAGGTCAACGTTAGACTGCTCCAACGCCCCGGCATAGATCTCGGACGTCTCGCCCGCATTGACGATAGAAGGATTCCCGGAATTGCCGGTGATGCTGTACAAGTTGCTGCCGGCCTTCATCAGACCGCCCGGATTGCTGAAATCGGCGAGCATGATTTGTCCAAGTGTCTGCAGGGTATCATTCGTGAATGTCCCGGAGATTTGTCCGTACTGATCAATGCTGACAGTCTTGAGGGTTCCTGACGTGTAGCCGTCCTGGCTCTTCAGCGATACTGCGGAGGAGGTTCCTGTCTGTGTCAAACCGGAGAACTCACCGACCGTTCCGAAGTCGAGATCAATGTTCATCGGAGCGGCTCCCGTCGGTGGCGTGAACGTGATCGGACTTCCCGTCGTTCCCGCCAGGCGGCCGTTCGCGTCGAAGCTCACGGTGCCCTGCCCGACCGGGATACTCGGTGCCGTGGACGAAGAGCCCGGAATGCTGGCGGCCCAATTCCACGTATTCTCCCCGCTCTTGGTGAATTCAAGCGTCAGCGTCATCTGATTGCCCAGGGAGTCGAAAGCAGAGACATTGGTCTTGTAGATCCCGCCTGTCTCCGGCGGTCCGGCACTGTAGACTGTCGAAGAGGAATCCAGGTTTCCGGAATACGAGATCTTCGATGTCGCCTTGGCCGGAGACTTGATGGCGCTGTCGAGGATGATGTCCTGCAGTGTCGTCCCCTGCGAGATGACGCCCTGGGCATTTGCCATTCTTCCTTGCAACACTGCGCCGGATCCGTTGACCAGGCGGCCATTGGCATCCGGCAGGAAATCGCCCGCCCTGGTGTAGAGCGTCTGGCCGCCTTCCTTGACAATAAAGAAAGACGATCCGACCAGTGCGAGATCATAGGGATTCCCCGTGGTCTCGACGCTTCCCTGGGTGAACTGTGTATCCAGGGTGTTCACCGCCATGCCCAAGCCCACCTGCATCGGGTTGGTGCCGCCCAGGGTACCGGTTGGCCGGCTTGCACCGCGCAGCGTCTGCGCATACAACTCACTGAACGTCGCTCGCCCGCTCTTGAAGCCCACCGTATTGACGTTGGCAATATTGTTGCCGATGACGTCCATCATGGTCTGATGGTTCCGCAACGCGGACACGCCCGAGAACAACGAACGCAAAAAAGCCATTGTGTTACCCTCCACTCACTGATTGTTGTTAAATGTTTCGTCAGACTTCAGTCGGTCAGTCCGACGGGAGGGGCCTCCTCTACAGGAGGGCCGGCCCCGGTTCTACTACGAATGTGCGATTACAGCGCTGTCAATGTTGGTGAACACGTTCTCCTTGATGTGCTCACCGTCCACTGCCGTTACCACTGTTCTGTTCTTGACGCTGACGATGAATGCCAGGTCCCTGAGCAGAACGAGCGAGTCCTTCGCTCCCTTCTCTTCCGCCTGCGTCACCGCGCGCTGAAGACTCGTCATATCCGCGTCGTTCAGCCGGATTTGACGCGAATCCAACCGCTCCTGTGCATGCCTCGAGAATCTGAGACCGCGGAGTTCTTCTTGAAGGACGTTCTCGAATGCCTTCTCCGGCACTGCGCCGACAGGAGGCCGTTCTTTGAAGCCTTCGACACCGCGGGCAGGAACGAATGGTACCCGCACGCCATTGATGTATGTGTCAGCCATTGCCCTTTCCGTTCAAGATTTCGATAATTTGTGATAGTGGAATCTCCATACCGTCGACGACGAAAACGGTTCCGTCGGATGTGAATCGAATGCCGCTGACCACACCATACAGGTATGAAGTCGCAGTGATCTTCGTCCCGGCCGCATCAACAGCCTCCACGCTGAATGTGCAGGATCCCGATGCCACATGGTTTCCCGCTTCATCCAGACCATCCCACACGACTGTGCCGTCCCCTTTTGTCGCACCGTCAACGGTGAGTGTCCGGACAAGGAGGCCGTTCGCATCGCGAATGCTGACCTTGACCGAGGCGGCAGCCGTTGACAGGGAGTAGCCGAGATGCATGTTGCCGCTTGCCGATACGGTGAATGCGTTGCCTGAGGCCTTTACGGTCTTGCCGATCATCGTCGCTGCGAGTGCATTGCCGATAGACTGGGCCATCAGTTGATTGGTGGTAATGCTTTCCGAGAGATTGCTATTGATGTTGGTCAGCTGTTCCACCGAGCTGAACTGTGCCAGCTGCGTCGCAAATTCCGTTCCCTTCATCGGTTCCAGCGGATCTTGATTACGCAACTGCACGATCAACAACTTCAAGAAATCGTCCTTCCCCATCACGCTCTTTCCAGCAGTGGTGGCCGTTGAAGTTGAAGATGTCAAGGGAAGCGTTGTGTACGTTGTGCTCATCGATGCCTCCTCACATGACCACTTCCATGGTGTTGTAGCCCAGCAACCGGCCGGTGGCGTACCGGTCGACCGCCTCGACGGCAACGTCGTCCCGCTTGCCATCCTGACGGCGGTAGTGCTCACTGCGGTCACTGCCGGCATCACGTGCCGTGGAATGCCCGCCGAAATAGATGTCCAGCTGCTGAACGTCAATACCATGGCTGTTGAGATCCAGCCGCAACTGACCGAGATTGCTGTCCAGTGCTGTCTTCACCGCCGCATTGGACACATCGATCTGCGCCTGCAACTGGCCCTTTTCCATCCGCACATTGAGCGTCACTTCACCGAGCGATGCGGGCTCCAGCCTGATGCGCATTTCCGCGGTATCTCCGCGCACCTGCAGGACGGCTTCCTTCACCACCTGATCGATCACATTGCGCGCTGTTTCCGCCGACAGTGTGGTCAGGAAATCCGGCACATGCGGTGTCGACGGCTCCCCATGAATGAGGGACGCCTTCACCGGTGTGAACTGCATCGGCGTGTGGTGGAATAGATTCTTTCCCGTATCGCCTTGATGCGATTCCGGCTCCGCTGCCGGTCGTGCCGGGATGACTGCGCCTGCCGGCACTGCTTTTCCGGCCCCGGGACCCGGCACATCCGCATCAACAACCTCCGCCTGCACGGGATTCGCTATGGCAGGGGATTGCGGCTTCTTGCTTGCCTCAGGTCCCTCCTTCATGCTCTCCTGTGCGACGGTAGCAAAGGAAAACGATGGACGCGTAACATCCGTCTGACTTTGCACGACGGGTAGAACGAGATCCTCCTTGACCTTCGCGCTGTTCACCGTTGGCGCTGGATCGGACAAGACGGCTTTCTCCTTCCCCGGAGGGGAAGAATCCGTCGGTGACAACTGGGGAAAGACGGGGATCTCCGGCCGCTCCGGTGCAATGGAGTCTGCGATAAATGGGATGATCGAGCCACCCTGGGGGTTCGGAACCGGCGCGGAGTTGCCCCACGCGGCCATGCCATCTGCGGCACTGCCGAATGTGATGCTGCCACCGGTTGCACCACCACCTGTGGCCTCGCCACTCGTGGTGTTGCCGCCGCCTCCCGAATCCTGGACGGTAAGCAGAGGGAGCATCGACATTGTCGATGCCATCTGCAATGAACACCCGACCATCATTTGTTGCAGAATACCGATGAACCCATCCGTCTCCGTCGAAGTCTCCGCGGATCCGGGAGGCCGGCCTGTCAATCCCTTCACCTCCGGCGCTTCGCCGCCCGGTGCAAGGAGTGTGGCCAAACCATTCATGGTGTTTACCTCATAATGCGCGCGGCGCGATCCGGTTGGAGCGCTGCCAGGATCTTTGCCGCCTGGCGCTTTTTCATTGTGAGCAGACAGGTTTTGACATCACCGTCCGGGAAATCGTTCAGGATTCGGGCAGCGCTCGTCGGATCCATGTTTTCCAGGACCTTTGCCATGGACTTGCGTTGTTCTCGTTGCATGCTGTCCGCTGCAGCACTCGCCTTCTGGCTACTGTCCATGACCGCACGGAGCTGTTCCGCAAGAAGAGCGGATTTCTTGCGCTCGTCCTGGAGCGCCAGCTGTAACACTGATGTGGAGTCTCCTCCCGCGGGGGGAGAGGTCGCGGCAGCGATCGAATCCCCCGCCTGAAGCTCCTGGAGCGTCGGGCCGTACACGCCGCCTGCGGACGCCTTCGCCGCCGGAACAGCGGCGGGCACAGCCTCATCGGAGACCGCCGGGCGCAACACTACAAAAACCACCGCCATGACCGCGGTGGAAATCGTCGTGGCGCCAAGAACCATGATATAGGGGAGCAGTTTCTTCATATGCCTACAACTCCGACTTGATGCGTTGCGCAAGGATGTCGATCACCCGTTGGGCCTTTCGCTCTTGCTCCTTCTCCTGTTCCTCTTTGCGACGCAGGTCGATGATTTCAATCATGTGCTTCGACTGAGACTTCTCCAATAGCTCTCCGCGTTTCCCCTCCTCCTGTGTGATGATCGCCTGGACCTTTTCCTCCTGCCGCTGAATCTGGCGCGACAGACTCTGGATGAATGCATGGCTTGTCTGAAGGTTCACGGCCTTGGTCTTCAACCTCCGCACGGCGTCCGACATTGCAGTACTCTGTCGTTCTTCGAGCGATGTCAGCGTGCCTTCTTCCTGCGCCCGGTTCACCGTGATCACAGCAAGTTCGCGCTGCGCGCGCTTCACCTGGAAGTCTTTGACACGGATGACGGTCTGAAAATGTGATTCGGACACTCGCATGCAGTTCTCAGTTTGCCATGATACCCATCAATTGCACAATGCTCTCATCAAATTCCGCTTTCTCGCTGGCCTTCTGACGGAGAAACGCGCGTATCTTTTCCCAATTCCGCAACGCTTCGTCAATGCGGGGATTACTGCCTTTCACGTAGGCCCCGATGTTGATCAGATCCTCCGCTTCCCGGTAGGTCGCCATCATGTCAAGCAGCCGGTGGGCGGCCTGACGGTGCTCTTCCGTGGTGATCGCCGGCATGACGCGGCTCACGCTCTCCAACACGTCGACCGCCGGATAATGTCCTGAAGAGGCAAGCCGGCGGGACAGCACAATATGCCCGTCCAGAATCGAACGCACGGCATCCGCCACCGGATCTGTCATATCATCGCCTTCCACCAGCACTGTGTACATGCCGGTGATGCTCCCGTGTCTGGCATTGCCAGCGCGTTCGAGGAGTTTCGGCAGCATTGCAAACACCGACGGTGTATACCCTTTGGTGGTCGGCGGTTCCCCGATTGCCAATCCGATTTCCCGTTGTGCCATTGCCAGGCGGGTGACCGAATCCATTAACAACATGACATGCATGCCCCGGTCACGGAAGTATTCTGCAATCGTAGTGGCAAGAAATGCCGCCTTGAGCCGGATCAGTGCTGCCTTGTCGCTGGTGGCGACCACAACGACAGAGCGCTTGAGCCCCTCCTGTCCCAGTTCATGGTCCATGAACTCCGCTACCTCGCGTCCCCGCTCTCCCACCAAAGCGATAACATTGACCTCTGCGCTTGTATTGCGCGCGATCATCCCGAGCATCACACTTTTCCCCACTCCGCTCCCGGCAAAGATACCCACGCGCTGCCCGTTGCCGCAGGTCAGCAAGGCATCGATGGACCGGATCCCCGTGCGGACGGGTCGGGTGATGCGTTGCCGCTCGAGGGGGTTCGGTGGTGCATTATAGATGGACCGCATTTCCTTCGTGACTATCGGTCCTTTGCCGTCAATGGGATTGCCGAGACCGTCGATCACACGCCCCAGCAACTCTTCTCCCACATTAGTGGACAGCGCGCGATCCGTCGCGACAATCTCGCTGCCCGGTCCGACCCGCGCCGCATCCCCCAGGATCATCGAGAGCACGCGGTTGTCACGAAACCCTACCACTTCGGACTGACAGAGATCCTGTCCATCGCGTGACTTGATCATGCAGAGGTCACCCAGGGAGCAATTCGGACCCGCCGATTCGATGACGAGGCCGATCACTTGCTTGACGCTCCCGTTCACTTTCAACAAGTCGACGTGTCGCAATCTCGTCACATAGTCTGCGAACGAGGAATGCGACCGTTCCTCTGCCGTCCTCATGGTGGTCTGGAGAGTTGCCGGTCCGTTCATGGGAGCAGCTCCGTCCCGTTGCGTGGCATACCAAAGAGTGACGATTCAATTTGCCGGAGTTGTGTGGAGATTCGGGCATCGACATTTCCCGATGTGCTCTCGATGACGCAGCCGCCCCGTTCGACCCCCTCATCTGTCTCAATGACCAGATCCCGGAGATTGTCGAGCGACGCCAGGAACACACCCCGGTGGGCGCGTACAACAGCTTCGTCGGAAGGATGCACACGGAGTTTGATCGATTCGACACCTGCGACGCGTTGTATGGCTTCCTTGATTTGTGAGATGACGATATCATCCGTGAGCGTCACTTCGCGCCGGATGATCCGTTCCGCCACGGCAAGGGCAAACCGGTAGGCATCCTGTTCAACGGTCTGCTGGAGCTCGTTCATCTGACTCGCGAGACCACCAATCAGCCGGGCGGTACGCTGGGTCTCTTCCGCACGGATGCGCGCCAGTGCTTCGCGGAACTCTCCATCCGCAATCCGCTTGCCCTCTTCCGTACCCCTGGTGTACGCATCGGCGGGATCGTCCGCCGGCGGCGGACACACGGGGCACGCATCGCGCACATCCGATCTTCCGGAACCGGTCCATGACGTTTCTTCCCCTTCGACGGCGGGTTCCACGGAGACCGGCTGCGGCGTG
>DAINBR010000114.1:0-9271 GCA_036732865.1 Bacteroidota bacterium
CCGGTGGTAAAGACTACCTGCTGCTGTTCCTTCAGGCGAAATCCGTTGCCGAATTGGTCAAGCATTAATCAGCCGGGAAACATCCGATGAAAGTCCACGAACACCAGGCGAAGGATATCCTCAAGAGGTTTGACGTCGCGGTGCCTGCGGGTCAGGTTGCGTTTACCGCAGAGGAAGCAGTGCGTGCTGCGATGGATCTCGGAGGGTCCGTTTGGGTGGTCAAGGCACAGATACATGCCGGAGGCCGGGGAAAGGGCGGCGGCATAAAGGTTGCCCGATCACTCGACGAGGTGCGAACGAGCGCCGGCCAGATGCTCGGTATGTATCTTAAAACACACCAGACCGGCCCGGAAGGGCGTCTGGTCAAACGCCTGCTCATCGAGCAGGGCGTAGCGATCGCGCGCGAACTCTACGTCGGCATCACTCTCGACCGCGCGACATCACAGAATGTGGTGATGGCATCCACCGAAGGCGGGGTGGAGATCGAGAAGGTGGCGGCGGAGACGCCCGAGAAGATACTGAAAGCGCACATTGACCGCGGCGCGGGATTCCGGCCGTTCCAGGCGCGTGCGCTGGTGTTCGGGCTGGGTCTCACAGGAGAAGTGCAGAAGAACGCCGTGAAATTTCTCCTTGGGCTTTACCGGGCTTACGAAGCCATGGATTGCTCGCTGGCGGAAATCAACCCTCTCGTGGTAACGTCGGACGGGCATGTGCTTGCCCTTGATGCAAAGATGAACTTCGATGACAATGCCCTGGACCGGCATCCCGATCTTCCCCCGTTGCGTGATCTCGATGAGGAGGATCCCCTTGAGGTGGAAGCTTCGAAGTCAAACCTGAACTACATCAAGCTTGATGGGAACGTGGGGTGCATGGTCAACGGGGCGGGTCTGGCCATGGGGACCATGGATATCATCAAGCTCGCCGGAGGACAGCCGGCCAATTTCCTCGACGTGGGGGGCGGCGCGAGCGCCGAAACGGTGGAGGCGGGTTTCAAGATTATCCTGGCCGACCCGCACGTGAGAGCGGTGTTGATCAACATCTTCGGCGGGATTGTCCGGTGTGACCGTGTCGCCACCGGTGTTGTTGAAGCGGCCCGCAAGGTGCACGTGCAAATCCCCGTCGTGGTTCGACTGGCCGGGACGAATGCGGAGATGGCCGCGGAGATCCTTGCCCGCTCCGGGATGAACTTCCTGGTCGCCTCGAGTCTCAAAGAGGCGGCGCAAAAGGTCACTCAAGCCATCGCATGATACGACACTCCTCAAAGGAGTCACGCGTGAACGGTTTCCGGTCATGTCTGTGAAGACGCCGAGCCCGTATGAGCCGGTGATCGGGCTGGAAGTGCACGCGCAGTTGTCGACCGAAAGCAAGGCGTTCTGCGGTTGCTCCAGCCGTTTCGGCGGTGAGCCCAACACAAATGTCTGCCCGGTCTGCCTGGGCATGCCGGGCACACTGCCCGTGCTGAATCGTGCGCTGGTGGAGTATGTACTCCGGATGGGTCTCGCCGTTCACTGCACGATTTCACCCCGGTCAATCTTTGCCCGCAAGAACTACTTCTATCCTGATCTCCCCAAAGGGTATCAGATTTCCCAGTACGAAGAGCCAATATGTGTCGACGGGATGGTGGAGATTGATCTCGACGAATTCACCTGTAAGCGGGTCCGCGTCAAACGCATCCATATGGAAGAAGACGCGGGGAAGTCCATTCATGATCAGGGGGCGGACACGCTGGTGGATGTGAACCGCTGCGGTGTGCCGCTCATCGAGATAGTCACAGAGCCCGACATCGGCTCTTCGCGCGAAGCCTACCTCTATCTTCAGCAGATTCGACGGCTTGTCACGTATCTCGGCATCTGCGACGGCAACATGGAAGAAGGCAGTCTCCGGTGCGATGCAAATGTGTCCGTCAGGAAACGAGGCGATACCCGCCTGGGGACGAAAACAGAAGTCAAGAATATGAACTCCTTCCGAAACGTCGAGCGGGCACTCGAGTTTGAGATCCATCGCCAGATCTCGTTGATCGATGATGGCGGAAGTGTCGTGCAGCAGACGTTGCTCTGGGACGCCGAGGCAGGGGTGGCGATCCCGATGCGCAGCAAGGAGGAGGCACACGATTACCGGTACTTCCCGGATCCGGATCTCGTGCCGGTGGTTGTCGATGAGGGATTGTTGGCCGCCGTGCGGGCCTCGCTCCCCGAACTGCCGCGTGCCCGACGGGAGAGATATGTCGAACACTTTGCCCTTCCCCGGTACGATGCCGATGTGCTCACGTCAGAGAAAGTGGTAGCGGACTATTTCGAGGAGACGCTGCGTGCATTGAACGCAATCTCCGGGGCGGACGTCCAGGCGAATGCAAAGACAGTGAGCAACTGGGTGATGACCGACATACTCCGGGTGATGGCCGAGCGCACGAGCGGACAGGAGGTCTTCCCGGTGGAACCCGCCCGGCTCGCCGCGATGATCGGGTTGATTCAAGATGGGACCATCAGTGGGAAGATCGCGAAGGAAGTTTTTGATGAGATGCTCTCATCCCCCGAGGAACCCACGTTGATCGTCAGGCGGAAGGGGTTGCTGCAGGTTTCCGACGAGGGGGCGATTGCAGGGATCATCGATGGAGTCCTGGCCGCGCACGATGCCCAGGTCGAACAATTTCTCTCGGGGAACGAGAAAATCTTCGGGTTCTTCGTCGGTGAGACGATGAAGCGTATGAAGGGCAAGGCGAATCCGCGTCTTGTGAACGAACTTCTCAGAAAGAAACTCTCCGTACGGAGGGGATAGCCATGTATGAAATCCGGAACATCCTGGTGCCGACGGATTTTTCCTACCATGCGGACGACGCTCTGGAGCATGCCATGAACATGGGTGCCCGCCTGAAGGCGAACATTACTGTATTGCATGTCGATGAGTATGCCGTGTCGCCTCTCGGTGCGCGGGAGATTGACGACGAATCGGTACGCGCCTACAAAAAGCGAAAAGCGCTCTTCTGTGATGAGCAGTTTGCCCGGATCCGGGAGGGCATGAAGGGATACACCGTGTCGGTGAACACGATGGTGATGCCGGGTCGTTCGTACAAGGTCATCGTGGAAGAGAGCGAGCGGAAGGAATACGATCTCATCGTTCTCGCGACCAGGGGTTTGTCCCACCTCGCCCAGCATCTCATCGGGTCAACCACCGAACGCGTTGTGCGCCTTTCGCGGCAGCCTGTTCTCAGCATCCAACAGGCCCCCAAACGGGATGGAGTCATAGGGTCGGTGCTTTGCCCGACCGATCTCTCGCCTGCCGGGAACGCCGCATTATCCTATGGGATCTCCATTGCACGGCAATCCCATGCCAGGCTGTTCATTCAATACATTTCGGAGCTCGAGAAGCCCGAGTCCCGCGATCAGCTCCTGAAACAGCTCACGCCGCTGACCGAACACCATCCCCAGGCTGATGATGTGGACTGGGAGTTGATCTGCGACCGGGATGTCGAGCCCAGCAACTCCATCATCAGATTCGCAGAGGACCGGGACGTCTCTGTAATCGTGATGTCAGCTCACGGGCGCAAGGGCTTGCGGCGCGCCTACATCGGCAATAATACCGCGGAAGTAGTTCGCCAATCCACCCGTCCCGTGCTCACAGTCAGGCATCCGTTCCACCGCAGAATCTTTTCACACCCGTTGACCGAACAATCCCGGTCACCGATCCCTTGATTAAGAACAACAGCAAGACAGGAACAAACACATGCGAACGACAATCATCGCCGGCAACTGGAAGATGTTCAAGAATCTGCGGGAAACGACGGATCTCCTGTCGCAACTCGTCGCTGCCGTGCCGGAATTGCCATCCAACCTGATTTCCGTCGTCTGTCCGCCCTTTACTTCACTGCAGGCAGCGGCATCAGCCCTGAAAGGGTCAGCCTTCAATCTCGGTGCCCAGAACATGTCGCAGCACGACGAAGGTGCATTCACCGGGGAAATCGCCGGCACGATGCTTAAGGCGCTGGGATGTGAGTACGTGATTCTCGGGCATTCCGAGCGGCGGCAGTATTTTGGCGAGACAAGTGAACTCGTCAATCAGAAGGCCAAAAAAGCGTTGTCGCTCGGCCTGAGGCCCATCGTGTGTGTCGGAGAGACCTTGCAGGAGCGGGAGGCCGGGATCACAGGGCAGGTCGTCACGACCCAGGTTAAAGGATCGCTGCTTGGTTTCGGGCCGCAAGAGATGGCCAATGTCATTATTGCGTACGAACCTGTCTGGGCAATCGGCACAGGCAGAGTTGCCACGCCTCAACAGGCGCAAGAGGTTCATCAGACCATCAGGAAGCAAATCGCGCAGCTCTACGATTGGGCTCTTGCCGAGCGAATCGTGATACAATATGGGGGGAGCGTCAAGCCTGACAATGCGACAGATATACTCACGCAAAATGACGTAGACGGCGCCTTGGTTGGAGGAGCATGCCTAAAAGCGGACTCATTTGCGGCAATCATAAGGGCGGCAAAACCGTAAAACCTAGATTTTTCGTTGCTTTGGCGCCATTTTCTCCGTATATTGTAAAGAAGGTTTCGATAACCTCCTGAAAACCAAACTGTGAGATTGACATCGGTTCGTGGGTTGGCTGCGCTTGTACTGGCCTTCCTCTACCTTGATTTCTTCCCTTCTACGTGTTCGTACGCCGAGACCATCAGGTTTCTTGAAAGAACTACTCCGGGTTTCGCGGACGAGCAGGGAAGCTACCTGTCTCCAACCCCCACAAGGAAGAGAATCGAGCTTGACGGTCCCTGGACGTATGTCCTTGAGAACGGCGAGGCGGGGACGGTTCAAGTTCCGAGCTCCTATGACTTCGTCGGCACGGTGGACTACCAGCGTACCTTCGAAATCACGGATAAAGAGCTGGATGCCTATCGATATCTCCTCGTTGTAGAAGGCGCCAACTACATTTGCGACGTCAGTATCAACGGTGAGTTCATCGGGAACCATGCGGGGGGATACACAACCTTCACGATGCATATTCCTCCCGAGAATCTCCAGGCCGCCAAAGACAATACAATCCGGCTGCGGGTGAACAATGAGCTGGATGCACGGACCACGCTGCCTCTTCGTCCCCTCACCTGGGGTGCTCGCAACTATGGCGGGGTTCACCGCGACATTTATATTCTTGCGACGCCGAAAACCTTCCTGCGCGACGCCTCGATCGAGAGCCGGCTTCCGACCGTGACCGGCGGTCCGGCACGGGTGTTCGTCACGCCGCACGTTGAAGGAAAAAATCCCATCGATTCTGCCGGCACGACGTTCGGATTCAGGTTTGAGGTCCTGGAGGCGGTCTCGGGCATTTCATTGGGACGCAGCGCAGTAGTGCCCTTGCAGGAGAAGGACGAGGGGTGGGGTGCGGCCCGTAAGGCGGAAGTGGTGATCACGGCATCCCGGCTCTGGTCTCCTGATACGCCGGATCTGTACCTTCTGAAATGCCAGCTGCTCCTGTTACGCGGCAAGGATTCGACGCTCATCGACGAATACCATCTACCGTACGGGATCTGTTCGGTTGAGCTCCGTGATGGCGATATCCTCGTGAATGGTGAACGGCTGGTCATGCGAGGGGTCTCGTGGTACGAAGCCCATCCGAACTGGGGGAGTGCCATTCCATCCGAAGAGCGCGAACGGGACATCATCCAGATCAAGAATCTGGGCGCGAACACCATCCGGTTTGTGGGTCACGCACCGGACCCGATCATGCTGGACCTCTGCGACCGGTACGGCTTGTTCGCGATGGAAGAGTTGCCGCTGTCCCAATGCCCTGCCGGGATACTGGGCACAGACACCTATCAGGATCTGGCGGCAGGGATGATGCGGGAGATGGTCCTGCGGGATCGTCATCATCCGTCTGTCCTGGCATGGGGCTTAGGCGATGAACTCCAGTGCGAGCGTCTCCGCGGCGGGGCGTTCATCACCCGGGTGCTGGAGAGCCTGCATCCGCTCGATAGTCGTCCGTCGTACCGAGGACTGCGTCTGGGGGTTGTAGACAGCTGCCAGGGACTGACGGATATCGAAGTACTCAACGTTTACGTATCGGATGCGAAGCAGACGAGGAAGGCTCTTGAAGAGTGGCGGGCAGAACGCGGAGCTGTTGTCACGTTTGCCAGGTTTGGCTACGAGGTAGATCATGAAAACCTGAAAGGGTTCAACGATCCCCTTTCGCAACAGGCACAGGCGCGTTTCTTGACGCAGCGCCTTGAACTGCTCCGGACGCTCGACTTCGATGGAGCCATAATCTGGTCGTTCAACGATTGGCGGGGTGACCGCCCCGCGCTGACGGTGCACACCGGAGATCCCTGGAAACATTCACTGGGCCTCATGAGCGATCGTCGTGAGCGGCGGCTCTCGTACGAGGCTGTGCGCGCGGCTTTCCACGGAGAGAGGGGCGCTGCGCTCTCAGCCGGCTCGTATTCACCCCGGGCACCGATCATCTATGTCCTTGTCGGGTTTGTCGCGCTGATTCTGGTGGCCTATGTCTACAACGCCAACCGTCGATTCCGTGAGCACGTCAACCGTTCCCTCATGAACAGCTACAATTTCTTCGCCGACGTGCGGGATCGATTCGCTGTGTCCGTCGTGCACACCACTTTTCTTGCGCTCATTGTCTCTGTTGCGACTGCCATTGTCCTGTCCAGTGTGGCCCTCCATTTTAGGGACAGCCTGTTCCTGGATAACCTCCTCTCGTACATACTAGTTTTCGATGATCTGAAAGCGGGCGTGGTGCGCCTGATCTGGGAACCCCTCCGGTTCATCGGCGTCCTGACGCTGATCCTGTTTCTATTCCTTCTCCTCCTCTCCGGCATTGTCCACCAGGCGCGTCTGGTCATGAAAGCACGGGTGTTTGCCTTTCATGCCTACACGGCCACGCTTTGGTCCACGACACCCTTACTGGCGTTGATTCCCGTCGGGATGATTCTGTACCGTGTCATGGAAGGGCCGGTGTATGTCGCGTCATCGCTCATCATTGTCGCACTGCTGCTTGTCTGGGTGGTCATGCGATTCATGAAGGCCGTTTCGATAGTGTATGACGTGTATCCCCCGAAAATGCTTGCCATAGGATTTCTTGTGCTCGCGGCGTGCTGCGGCATTGCGTATCTCTATTTTGAGCGTGTGCAGTCGGCGCCGATGTATCTGTCATTCCTTTACTCGATGGTGGGTGCGGGCCGGTAATGTATCTTTCGCGATTGGAAATTCAGGGCTTCAAGTCGTTTGCCCAGCGCGTGGCATTGCGCTTTGACAGCGGCATCTCCGCGATCGTCGGTCCCAACGGTTGCGGGAAGACCAACATCGTCGATGCTATTCGCTGGGTGCTGGGAGAGCAACGGTACAGTGCGTTGCGCAGCGAGAAGATGGAAGACGTCATCTTCAATGGCACGAAGATGCGGAAGCCGCTCGGAATGGCGGAGGCGTCGCTCGTCATTGAGAACACCAAGGGCATTCTCCCCTCCGAATATTCCCAGGTCACCGTCGGACGCAGAATCTACCGTTCAGGGGAAAGCGAGTACCTGCTGAACGGCGCCCCCTGCAGGTTGAAGGACATCCTGGACCTTTTCATGGACACGGGGATGGGGGCGGATGCGTATTCGGTGATCGAGCTGAAGATGGTCGAGATCATTCTGAGCGACCGCACCGACGAGCGCCGCCGTCTGTTCGAAGAGGCCGCGGGCGTGACGAAGTACAAGCACCGCCGGAAGGCCGCATACCGGAAACTTGAAGCGGTGCAGGCAGATCTCCTCCGGGTCAACGATCTCGTGTCCGAAGTGCAGAAGGCGGTTTCTTCGCTGGAGCGTCAAGCCCGGCGTGCTGAACAGTTCAACGGGGTAAAAGAGCGGCACCGCACCCTGGAAATCGACCTCCTTGAACGTGAATTTGCGCAGGTGCACTCCCGGCTGGCGCCCCTGCTGGTCCGAAAACAGACCCTGCAACAGGAGCGTTCAGTGACCGATGAGGACCTGAGCCTCATCGAAGGGCGTTTGGAGGAGCTGCGCACCCTGGTGTTGACATCCGAGAGGGAGCTGGCGGAGGCCCAGCGCGATGTGGTCATTCAGCGCGAGGCGATACACGGGGTTGATGAGAAGAACCTCGTCGCGGCGGAGCAGGTGAAAGCCGGCCGTGCCCTTATCGCCCGACTTGCCGGCGAGGATGAGGAATTGGGGCAGGAGCGCGTCCGGCAGGAGGCACTACGCGAAGAATCACAGCGCGCACTGGCGGCTCTTGCCGTCCGTGAGACCAGTATCACCGAAGAGAGCGCTCTGCGGGAACGTGAGCTGCAGGAAGCGGCGCAGCGGGTTGACGAGAAGAAAGCAGAAGTGCGCAGCTTGAACGGGCTTCTGCTGGCGGCTGTCCAACGCAGTGCGGAGCGTCAGGCGGAACACGATCGTCGCCAAGTGCATTTTGAAGTCCTCAAGTCGAACCTGGGCGAGGTTGAAGGAGATGCTGCGGCATATGCCGTGGATCTGGTCCGGCTGGGCGAGAGTTTTTCCGGTTTGACGGACGAGGACCATCAACTCCGCCGGTCGTTCGCGGAAGCAGAAATGCGATTTTACGATGCTGAACAAAAGAAGCATTCTCTGCGTGACCGCGCCGACGAGATGCACCGCCAAGGAACGGAATTGCGCGCGGAGATGGAGCGGGCTGGTGGCCGGATGGAATTCCTTCAGGGCTTGATCGAGAGCCGGGAAGGCCTTCCGGAGAGTGTCCGGTTTCTGGGTGCCAGCGAGCAATGGTCTTCGCGCGGTGTGCTGACTGTCGCGGATGCGGTGCACGCGGAAGAAGAATACCGTGTTGCGATTGAAGCTGCGTTGGGGGACGCAGCAAGTCAGGTGGTCGTCAACCGGGCCGAGGATGCGGAGCAAGGGGTCCTCCTTCTCAGGGAGCAGGGGAAAGGGAAAGCAACCTTTGTCTGTCTGGACCGCCTCCCGGTTATCAGCCGCCGCTACGAGACACCGGCGATCCCGGGAGTACGCGGGTGGGCGCTTGACGTGGCCCGGTTTGACGCGGAACTCGGATCGCTGTTCGGCTTCCTGCTGGATCGGGTGCTCCTCGTCGACACCATTGAGACTGCCCGCCAGGTGACACGTGACCATGTCGGCCTGCGGTGTGTGACGCTTGATGGTGAGGTCGCGACATCGGTGGGTGTGTTGCGCGGCGGCAGCCGCCGACATGAGGAAGGGGGGGCGATCGGGAAGCGGCATCAGATTGAAGGACTGCGCGCACAGATGGCGGAGTATGAGGCGCGGGGATCGTCGATTGCCGCCGAGCGGGA
>DAINBR010000115.1:0-9175 GCA_036732865.1 Bacteroidota bacterium
AGCTTGGCGGGACTGTATCCTCCCACCGATTGGATGCCGTGGTACGCGTAGCCATTGTCCATGAACAGCTCGCCGAGCGGCAGTACGCGGAAGAGCCCCGGTTGAGCCTGCAGGAATTTGGTGGTCGCGTCCGGCAGAAATTTCTGTTCCAGCGCTGTCTGGGGTTTGGGCGAAATGAAGTTCCCCTTCTGGATGACAATAATCAGGTCGACGGTGGTGATCGCAAGTACACCCAGGGCAAAAAGGGTTACAGTGATCTTTCTTTTCAGGTAGAAACCCACGAGTCCGGCTCCGATGCTTGCGATGATGACGAACTTCACAAGATCCTTCCAGAGCATGTCGAAGCGACCCTCTTTGAGCTGCGTCATGATTTGCGGCGCCTGGGCACCGTACTGCTGCCGGTAGAGCGCGAGTTCCCCTTCCTTTTCCAGCATGGATCCGGAGAGAGTCTGGAACAGTGTGGTCTTGGTGACAGTCAGGAGCAGCAGCACCCCCACCAGCACGCCGGCAGTGATAAAAAAGATGCGGCTGAGACGATCCGCATTGGGGATCTTGTCGCGTTCCAGCAAATACTCCAACCCGGTTCCGGCGAGAAACGCGACGACGAAGGGGAGAAGATGAAGAACCATCGACGGAACGCGGAATTTGTTGAAGAAGGGGAGATAGTCGAACAGCAACTGATACAGCAGGGGGAAGTGTTTCCCGAAAGAGGCAAAGAACAGCAGGATGCCCAGGACGAGAAAGAAGATCGAAAGCCGGGTACGGCGATACGCGATGGCAATAATCGAAAGGAGAATCGGCATAAGCCCGATGTAGACCGTGGAGTTGGTCCAGGGCATGGTCCCCCAGTAGTATGGCGACTGAAAGCCGAAGAACGATGGAATAAAGAGCGTGAGTATCTCCTGGGGGTGCCACGACCAGTTGGTGGCGTAGTCCCAGGACAATCCGCCGCTTGCTCCGGCACTGCCGCCGCCACGAATGGAGAAGAACGAGTATTCGTACACCGAGAGGTAGATGTACGCAGAGATACAGAAGCCGAGCATCAATGCCCCGGCTAGCAACAGCGTTTTCACCAAAGCGAGCTTCGGGGCGGAGCGGGCATCCATGATGATGTGATAGAGCAGGTACAGGCCGATGATGACGAGGGCGTAGTAGACGATCTGCAAATGATTGGTCAGGAGAAGCGTGCCCAGTGCTGCAGCTAGCAAACCGAACATAAGCACCGTCCGGCGTTCAAACAGTTGGTGCGTAAGCAGGAAGACGAACGGCACATAGCTCAGAGCCATCAGCTTCGACCCGTGGCCTTCACCGGCAAGGCCGATGTTATAGGGAGCAAGCATGAAAAGGATTGACCCGAGGAGTGCCGCGGCGCGGGAGAATTTCAGTGAGCGCATGAGGACAAACATGAACGCAGCTGCGATGAAGTAGTACACCACCATCCAGGTCCACCTGCCGTTCAGATAGAGCAGATTGAGAACTCTTTCGACGACGATCTGCGCATAGCTGACGTTGTGGGGTATATAGGCCACATTGCCGAATGTCGGCATTCCGCTGAAGAAGTACGGCATCCAGAGCACATCCACATTTTCCGTCTCGGCAATGCGCTGCCCGGCGTGCCCATAACTCAGCGCGGCTATTGTATCGGTCTCGCTGGAAAAGGCCGCGTTCTCGAACACAATGCCGCGGAAAAGCGCAAGCGTCAACACATACAGCAGAAAGACACAGACAAGGTCGAACCGGAGCGAGGGCTGGGCGTTGAGGAACACGGCAAGCCGGTCCTGAGGAGTGATATTTTTCCGTTCTTTAGCCATGGTGATCTGCCAGAAGGTCGTGGAAGAATGTGGAAACACGTTCTGCAAAGCGTGCATGGGAAAACTCCGCGGCACGTGCGCGTGCGCCATCCGCAATCCGGGATGATAACGCGCCATCGTTCATCAGCGCGAGTGTACTCCGGATGAGCTGCTCCGGCGTTGTCCAGAAAAATCCTGAGGCCCCCGCGGTAACGATTTCACGTTGCCCGCCGCCTTCATAGACCACCGGCACGCAACGGGCGGACATTGCTTCAACGGTGGTCATGCCGAAATGCTCCATCCGTTCCGGATGGCGGTTTTCATCAACGCCGAATCCCGCCGCGTGCCAGAACAGCGTGGCGCGGTTGTAACAACCGGTCAGGAAGTCATAGGGTGGATTGACATGGAATGTCACGGGAAGGCCTTCGGCAGCCTGACGGAGGTGCGTAAGGTGGTTCTGTGACGGGGCATCCGAACCACAACTGCCTGCGACCCAGTACTGCCAGCCGTGCCCGGGTTGCCGTGCGCAAAGATCCCGGAATGCGCCGATCATGACATCGTACCGCTTGTCATTGTAGAGTCCCCGGAAGAACCGGCCGACGCTCAGAATGATCTTCTCTTTCGCTCCCGGTTGCCGGAAGTCGTCGATGGCCGGCTGGATACAGGCCGCCTGGATGCCGTGATGCCGCTCCAGCGCATCCCGGGCGAACAGGGAATTGACAATAGCGGCCGATGCGTTGCGGGCCTCGGAGATGAGACGTCTGCGGACAATATCCTTGAGCGCTTCTTTGAATTGGCCGTGTGCCACCCGTTCCGCAATCGCGCCTGGGCCGAGCGGACCATACGGGACGTGAAGGATGTACACGGTCTTTGCTGCCCGGCTGCGGATCGGTTTCCAGTTTGTCTGGATGATGGAGAGATCCGCAGACGTGAGCATGGAGTTGCGCGTACGACGGTCCACCTGTGTCAGAGTAACCTGCTCGAGAGCAAGATCGAAGAATTGCCTCAGCCTTTCACCCGTCACTTCCGGACGGTCAATCAACAGCGTCACGGATAACGCGGTATCGCGCGAGAGGACATCAGCGAGCGTGCAGAGATACTTTTCTCCGCCACCCATTGTCTCCCAGCTGTCATTGTAGATGGCAACTTTCATGATGTCTGTCTAGTTCTCACGATGAAGTACCTGTAGGTACAGACGGTGATATGCGTCGACCATGATATCCGACGAAAAGAGTGAGCGTACTCTTGTGCGTCCAGTCTCACCCATGGAGCTGCACAACGGCCTGTCGGCGGCAAGACGACGGATGGCTTCGGCAAGAGCCTTGCTGTTCTCCGGCGGCACGAGAAGGCCGGTTTCTCCTGCCACAACTACCTCGGTTGTGCCGTCGACACCGGTGGCGACCACTGGGAGTCCCGCCTCCATCGCTTCGAGGAGGCTGAGGGGCATACCCTCAAAGAGGGAAGGCAGCACAAACAGGTGGCTCTTCCTGAGGATTGCCTCCACATCATTGCGCTCTCCGAGAAACAGCACATGGCCGTCCATGCCGCGCACCCGAACAAGATCCTGCAATTCACCGAGAAGCGGTCCGCTGCCAACCATGAGAGAGAGCGTGTTTGGGAATTCATGCACTACGGAAGGGAGGGATTCGATCAGGTATCTATGCCCCTTCTGATTGTTCAGCGCAGCCACAGTGCAAAGGACCGGAAAGCGGTTGTGCCATTCCGAATCAACTATCCGTTGCGGAGCCCCGGCTGCCGGGGAATGCTTCACGGGGACTCCGTTGGGAATTGTGACTACACGCGGTGCATGGTGTGTGCCAATGTTCTCAAGCAACAGGGTCCGGTTGGCATCCGACACCGTAACAATGCGGCTTATGTGACCCATCGTCAGCCTCTTCGCCGTCAACAGGAACATGTTGCGGATCTCCCTGACAAGGCGCAGCGGGAGAGGCAGCGGTCTGCGTCGCAGAAATCGCAATTGGGGGATGTAGTGTTCTGTAGCTACGATCGTTTTCTTGCCGGCGAATCTGGAGAGCCACACAACCGGCAAACAGGAAAACGGCGTGTGCATATGCAGGTGCACAATCTCGGCATCCTTGAGCGTGTTTCTGAGTTTCAGCAGACCCGGGAAATCGAACCACCCGCCGATTCCGCTGCTGTTCTTCAAGGCCGTGGCCGAGGTCTTCGCTCCCGACACATGCGCTGTTTCATCCGCCCATGCGTTCATGACGCTCCCCGGCTGATGGACCACCGTGAATGCAGCGCGGGAGCGCATGCCGCAGGCAAGCCACTCGACCACCTTTGTCACGCCCCCGGGCGCCGGGGCTTCGGTGTAGAGAACAACGCGGAGCGGCAGTGGACCGGGCGTCGCGGGATCCGGCCGGCCGGCCGGATGGTTATCGGTGCTGTACATTGCGCCTGCGTGCCTGCATGATGATCGCGCTGCTCAGGAATTCCTCTTCGAATGCCCGTCCGAGCAACCCGGTGACAAGCCTGTATTTCCATGTGCGCCTGTCGCCACAGATACCGCCTTTGTGTGTCACCTCAAATCCCAGATCCTCGAGCAGCGTCTTGAGGTCCAGGGAAGTGAAATAATGGAGGTGTCCGCCGTCATAGCCTACGGGATCGTACGATGTCCGTGGAAAACGTCCGCGGATGAGCGTAAGCATGCGCTGGAGTTTCCGGATGTTCGGTGTTGAGACGACGAGCAGACCGCCCGGCATCAGTACGCGGCGGATTTCGACGAGAAAGCCAACCGGATCAAAGATGTGTTCGATGACATCCAGCGTCACGACCGTATCAAAGTACTCATCCGGATACGGGAGAGGCAATACGTTCAGGTTGACCTGGTGGGTCACGACGCCGGCACTGCGTGCACGCTCTACTGCCGATGCGGTGATGTCCACGCCGTGAAGTTCGTGGAACAGATGGCGCGCTGCGACTGCAAGCGATCCTTCGCCGCATCCGACATCGAGCAGCCGTTTTCCGGTTCCCAGGAGGGGAAGCGCTGCATTCCTTCGCAATGCTCCATCAGCGGCGATATCGTCGGCTTCACGGGCACCCTTTGCCTGCCAGATCTCATCATAGAGTCGTTCTTCGGCCGGTCGTGTCATAGTCCTCACAATGTAGATGAATTCCGAAATCGGCGCAGACGCGTGATAAAAAATGTCCGCACGTCGCGCCATCGTCGTGTGATACCGGAGACGGTAATGGGTATATAGCGGAGCAGCACGGCCATTGACAGTGCGGCGATCATTGCGGTCACCAGTGTATACGCGAGCGCCGCGCCCTGCTCGCCGAACAATGGAATCAGGAGTGCGTACGCGACGAGTCCGACAACGATCATGACGATGCCAAGGTTGAATGTGGCCCTGGCTTCTCCCAGGCCCATGAGGGCATTCCATGCGACCGCAAGGAACGGTGTGGAGAAAGAGAGCAGTGAAAAGATCTGGAGCAAAATCACCGCTTCACCATACCGGTCGCCGTACAGTATGCGCACCAACAGCGGTGCGCCGGCAAACAGCAGCAGCGCTATGGGGAGCATCCCGACAAGCGTCACAAAGAGCACCTTTTCCAGCATGGAGCGAAGTGATGCTGAGTTTCCTTCATTCGCCAGGCGTGAGGTTGCGGGGAGGATAAACATCTGCACGACCTGGTTCAACATCTCGAACACGCGGGTAACGATCTTTGCGGCATTATAGACCGCGACGGCGACAGGGCCGGTGAAAGCTGCTAACACAAAGGAGTCCATGCGGGTATACAGCATCTGACTGGCGGCTCCGCCGATGGCGAACTTGCCGAAGTTCCAGAGTTGCGAGACCACCGGCTTGAGCGGAGCCCCCCGGAAGGCGATAAGGTGCCGAGCCAGCGCGAGGCCGACCAACGACGACACCGAGAGGGAGATAACATTGATGTACACGAGTTCCATCGCCGAGTCGAAGAGCGCGATCCGCGAGTACACCCAGGTGAGAAACGGTGCCCCGAGAAAGTGTGCGGCATCGATGACGAACACTTCACGAATACGGAATTGCGCCTGCAGGAGGACGAGGGCGACGTTCCGGATGAACGAGGCGACAAGCATGACAGGGACAAACAGCAACAGCGTGCGGAGGCCCGGTGAATGGAACAACGCCGAAAGCGGCATGCTGAACGCGGCGACAAGCAGCGCGGCCCCGGCGGTGAACAATAGATTCAGCACGATGCCCGCGCGGGCGATTTCCACGGCGTTGCTGTCCTTTTCTGCCGCAAATTTGAGCATCGGCTGAAGCGCGAATGCCGTTGAGAGCCCGGAGATCACCAGGAACACCTCCTGGACCAGCACGAAATTGCCGAACTCCTCCTCAGGGAGAACGCGGATGACGAGCAACACATAGCCGAGGCCGTACACCACCGGCAGGATCTTGTCCGCCAGCCCCCAGAGCCCCTTCCCGAGATGTTTACCGAGTTCCATCAGTGTCGATCCGTCAGGTACCGCACCCCCGCCCAGGCGTTCACGAGCACGTTCAACCAGGGGAATGTGATCCAGTGATACCATCGCGCATGGCGGGCAAAGAAGCGCAAATTGCTGAATGCCTTGCTGCGCATCTTGAACAATGAGAGATGTCCCCCGGCGCTCACGGAAATCTTATGCCAGACGCGGGCATGCGGTTCGTACACGATGCGGTATCCCGCATTCCGGACACGCATCGACCAATCGGCGTCTTCGGCGTACATGAAGAAAGATTCGTCCAGCACGCCGGCCTTCCGGATCACGTCACTGGAGGTCAGAATGCAACATCCGGTTGCGTAACCGGTGTCGCGGACGACATCGTACTGGCCGCGATCAGTCTCCCGGATTCCCGTGTGGCGCATCGTTCCCGTCCAGAATGAAATCTCCCCGCCGGCAAACCAGAGACGGTCGGGGGAATCCGCATAAAAGATCTTGGGCGTCACCATACCGCACCGCTGTTCTGCGGTGAATCGATTGAGCATGTGTGTAAGGAAATCGGGTGCCACGACGGTGTCGTTATTGAGCAGGAGAATGTACTCCGCACCCTGCGCCAGTGCATGCGCGATGCCGGCATTGTTGCCTCCGGCGAACCGCCGGTTTTCGGGCAATACAACAAGATCCACGCCCGGATACGCAGCACGGATCGCATCAACGGAACCGTCTTGCGAAGCGTTGTCCACAACAACTGTCCGGACATCCGGCGCATCCACCCTCTGCAGTGAGGCCAGACAGTCCAGCGTGACAACCTTGCCATTCCAGTTCACAAGTATGATGGCGACCATGGTGCTACAGGCTCTTTCGTGCATAAACGCTGAGTCGGTCTCCGCACGTTCCGAACAGTCGGGTCACGGGGACATTGATGTACTGAAAGATCTTCTTGCCGGCCTTCTGCAGGACTGAACCCCGCAGGGATATTTCTCCCGGAGGCAGGATCGCGGCCTCGACGCGCACTATCGATAGCCCGCAGCGCCGCAGTAGAAACGAGAGGCTTGCCGGACGATATTCAAACAAATGGTATGGTGGCATGGACACGGTCGCCGTCTTCCCCACCAACGCATAGGCAAAGAATCCCAGGCGGGAGAAGAACGTATTCGTTTGTGACGGACAAGCCACCACCAGCAATCCGTCATGCGCAAGAATCCGTGTGACTTCCGTCAGAGTTTCCCCCGGTCGCGGGAGATGTTCGATCACATCGCCCATGTAGATCACATCAAAATGATCCGCCGGGAAGCGTGCTTCCAGGACATCGCCGGTAAACACGTCCAGCCCGAACCGGGTGCGTGCGAATTCCGCCGCTACGGCTGAAAACTCGACTCCGTGCGCTTCAAATCCAGCCTTTCTCGCAGTATCCAGAAATGCGCCTCCCGCACACCCGATCTCAAGGAATCTCCCGCTTTTCCTGTACGCCTGAATGGCACACATCGCCGCATCACCGGACAGATTCTTCAGTGTTTCATTGTCGAAGTAGCCGGCTTCGTGCCCGCAACGGAAGTCCCCGTCAAAGTATTCCCGGGAATACATCTCCCGGATCTGTTGATCCGTCGGCTGCGGGTCGAGAAAGATTACGCCGCATGACCTGCATTTGCGCGCCTGGAGCCAGGACTCCTGGTAGCTATACCTGAAGGGGAGATTCTTCAGCCGGGATGAACCGCACACGCGGCAGACGCTCGAAAAATCCATTTCGTCACTTTCCGGCGAGTTGTTCAATGGCGTCCACAAGCGTATCCCAGGAGTATTTGAGCTTCTCCCGTTGAACGCCCTTCACCAGCCGCGCTTCCGTTCCCGGTTCATAGAAGCGTCTGATTGCATCTGCAATGGCGTCAGGATTCTCCGGCGGGACAACGAATCCGGTCATTCCGTCCTTCACAGTCTCCGCGAGTCCGCCCACGTCCGTGGCGATGATGGGTTTATCGAAATTGTAAGCAATCTGTGCGATGCCGCTCTGGGTGGCGGAAATGTAGGGAAGCACCACCACATCTGCCGCGGAGAAATAGTCCCGTACCTTTGCATTCGGAATGTATTCGGAAACAATCGTCACGCGCGACGAAAGGCCAAGGGCTTCCACCCTGGCGCGGTAAGCGGCTTCGTCGTCGTAGAATTCCCCCACAACGAGGAGCCTCACCGGAAGAGAGGCGGGCAATGCATTGATCGCATCCAGGAGCACATGAAGACCTTTGTACCGCCGCACGTAGCCGAAGAAAAGCAGGACGCGGTCTTCTGAAATGCCGAGAATGGAACGGGCGGCACCCTTGTCGATGGAAGTTCCGAAGTTGTTGTAGATAGGGTGCGCAGCAAACCGGTATGCCGCGCCGGGATGGAGAATCTTGAGATCACGCTCCACGGCAGCCGATTGCACTATGAAGTAGTCCCCGGCGCGAAACGCATAACGTGTGAACGCCCGGTCACCGGGACGGTGTTCGTGCGGCAGCACATTGTCGCAGATGTAGAGCACCCTGGTATGACCGTTCGACCGCGCAACGCGCGCAATGGTGCCAAAGCAGGGACCGAAAAAGGGCATCCAGTACTTGAAGATGACAAGGTCCGGCCGCTCATGCTTCAACTTCTTCCCGACGGAGATCCAGTTGAAAGGATTCACGGAATCCACAAGTTCCGGCGCAGGAGGAGTCGAAGGGACATCGCCGGTTTCCTGCTGTGTCTTGCCCGGGAACAGGAGCGACGGATACTGCCGTTTGAACGTGATGGTATTCACCGAGTGCCGCTTGCCGAGCGCCGCCGCCAGGAGGGCATTGTAGTGCGCAATTCCCCCGCGCAGCGGATATGCTGTGCCGACGATGGTGATGTTCATAGTGCCGCCGCAGATCTGTTGCCGGTACGGGATCGCCTCAGGGAAATACCCCATCCGGCGATGCACACGGCCAGTGTGGCGAGAGAACAC
>DAINBR010000116.1:0-9167 GCA_036732865.1 Bacteroidota bacterium
CAATCGCAGATAGTGAGTGACCTCCGCGTATTGCATGACCCTGCCTGGCGGCGCAGGGATTTGAGAAACGCCGACTACAGTGAATCCGTCCGTCCGAATTTCCCCAGTGTCCTGCTCGAACTCTTGTCCCATCAGAATTTCCTGGATATGAAATTCATGCAGGACCCGCAATTCCGGTTCGACGTTTCCAGGTCGATTTACAAATCCATGCTGCGGTTCCTCTCAATACCCGACAATCCGGCATACGTCGTGCAACCCCTGCCGGTTTCTCATTTTTCCGCCGAACTGACCGCTCACGGCGACGCTCTTCTTGGCTGGCGGCCCGTTGCCGACTCCCTCGAACCGACCGCACTGCCCGACAGCTATATTGTGTACAGACGGACCGGCGAGGGCGGATTTGACAACGGTACTCCCGTCAACGGTGTCACATATCAGGCCATCAATATCCCGGCGGGCGTGCCGGTGAGTTTCAAAGTTACTGCCGTAAACGCCGGCGGAGAAGGCTTCCCCTCGGAAATCCTGACATTGTGCAGCATTAGCGGGCGGGCTCCCACCGCCCTAGTTGTAAACGGGTTCCACCGCATCGCGGCACCGGGAATCGTCGAGGTACCGCAGTATGCTGGATTCGTAAACACGGAGGATGCGGGCGTTCCCGACCACTTCGACTACAATTTTCCGGGGGAGCAGTACGACTTCGATCCGCGGTCACCGTTCAGATCGAATGACGGCCCGGGGCATGGTGCGAGCAAGGCGGACGACGAGACACGACTGATCGCCGGCAACTCCTTTGACTATCCATTGATCCATGCATCTTCTCTCCTCGCGGCGGGGTTTGCGGTCAGTTCGTGCAGCGCGGAGGCCGTCCAGGACTCACTTGTCGACCTTCAAGCCTACACTCTGGTAGACCTGATCCTGGGCGAACAGAGGCGAACCCCCCGCGTGCGGGCGTCACTTGACACCCTTTTTGGTATCCGGTTTGCCGCGTTCCCGGAGCGGCTTCGCGAAGAGTTACGGGAGTTCACGGAAACCAGCAAATTGCTGTTTGTGTCGGGAAGCTATGTCGGCAGCGACTTGTATTCGACCCTACCAGACGACAGTTCAGGAATGCGTTTCGCCCGCGAAGTGCTCAAATGCACCTGGGTTACGGGCCACGCCTCCTCCACTGGTGCCGTCGTCCCCGCAGCGCCTCCTTTCACCGAAAACAAGGTCCCGGTGAGCTTCTGTGTCGACCTGAATGACAGGCTCTATCCGGTGGAATCTCCTGATGCCCTGGCGGCAGTCAAAGGAGGCTCCATTTTGCTCAGATATGCCGAAAACCTCTTTGGCGCCGCTGTTGGCCACAGAGGAAAGGCAAACGTCGTGGTCATGGGTTTCCCCTTCGAGTCGATAACCACGCAAACTGCGCGCGATGCGATAATGATGGGGGTTGTGAGATTCCTCCGGGGCGCACCGGATGGAACGGGGCATTAAGGGCATGATGCCCGTCCCGCCTGCAGTTGGTCGACAAAAACTGCGGCTCGTCAGAGATTAGAAGCAACTCGTCTCAAAGCACTGGAAAATCTCCCAGGGGATTCTATACTGTTGGTATGATGATCCCCCGCGGACACATCCTACATCTTCCTAATGCCGGGCCGGCGCATCCGCCTGCAATCGCCGCAAGGCTACGCACGCAGATGCGTCCATGGGGCGTTACTATTACCGATATCGCAATGGAAATGGGAGTCTCCCGCCAGTACATCTGGCAGGTACTTTACGGGAGAACCCCGATTTCGGAGCGGCAGGCACACGAAGTCGCCGGATTCGTCGCGAGGTTGATTGACCGTCAGAAATCCGGGTCATCCTTCGGAGAGCGTTTACGCAGGGCGCGGATCGCCGCAGGGTTGACACTGAAGGAGGTTGCCGCACAGATCGGGTATTCGTGGGTTGCGGTCGAGAGGTGGGAAAAGAACGCGTGCAAACCGAAACCCGGAGTGCTCTGGCACCTCAGACACGTGTACGGCGTCGGCGATGACTGGATGCCCGCAATCCAATCAGAGAACACCCCCACTCAAGCCGTCTGATCCCCCCTCGATTATCCATTATCCACAACCGGATAATGGATAATCGGCGGGAAGGAACCGTTTCAGAATCCGAGCTTCACCGAGAACACGTGGTTGGCGTCGAACACCCTGACGGTGCGATACGCATAGTCTACAGTGACATCTGTGCTTCCGAGCGAGTACCTGACCCCTGCCCCGAAGGAAGCGCCGAAGAGATATTCACGGTCCTCCGTCTCACGCTGAGCGAAGTCATACCCCCCCCTAACGAAAAACATCTCCTGGAAGGCATACTCCAAGCCCAGACGGTATTCGTCGTCGGAGAAGTTGTTGCTTTGAAAAGCCCCGGAGACAAGTAATGTATTCGCATTGTCAATGTTGCGCTTGTAGCCCGCTCCGAACTCGATGGACGACGGGAGTTCAAACGGGGCTGCTTGTATCTGGTACAAGCCTGCCGGCCGCTTTTGCGCATCAACGGTCGCCTGCGTCAAGAGTCCGGAACCATCATATGTCATTGAGGGACCGATGTTCCTGACTACCACTCCGAGGCTGAGGCCGTCGATCGCCGCGAGGTTATCGTATGCCACGCCCACATCAAACGCGATCCCGCTGGTGTTGACATCGCCCATGCGCTCCGCAACGATCTTTGCCGTAAGGCCGACTGCCACCCGGTCGCTTAAGAGACGGGAATATGACAATCCGACAGTAAAGAACTGCGGCGTGAATGTTTGACCCGTACCGTCGGGGGCGGTGGTCGTTGTCACGGGAATCTCGCCGATCGCCAGTGACTTCAGCGAAAGGGAAAGAACACCGAATCCCTCGAATTGTGCTGCGATCGCGCCGTAGTTGACACCGATGTCTGCGATGTAGCTCATATGCGAGACGTACACAGACGCCGAGTTCCGCATATGTGCGATGGCCGCGGGATTCCAGTACAGAGCTTCGATGTCGCGCGTGGTTCCGGTGGTCGATCCCCCCATGGCGATATCGCGGACCCCCACGGGGATCAGCAGCTCCGCTGCGCCGCTGGTACCGCCGCGGTTGCCTGCACCGGCCATGGCGGCAGATACAAGACCGGCGCTCATTGCCAGAACGATGATCAATCGTCGTGTTGTTTTCATTGGATGATTTCCTTCTGACATTAGTACCGATCCAGGATCTGTTGTTCCTGGACGATGGCAAGTTTCAGGATTTTCTTCGCCCCGCCCAGAGTGGGCATGTCAATGTGGACGATGTACAATCCGCTTCCGACGGGAAGACCGGATTCGTTCGCCAGATCCCAACGTTCAAACTGGCCTGCACTGTTCTTCCGGATTTGCCGCACCTGTACGCCGGCAAGGTTGTAGATGGTGATGATCGCTTCTTGCGGCAGATGATTGAACGTGACAAACCGGTTATACTTGTTGATCTCCTCCGCATTCACGCCGTAGTATGGATTCGGGAACACGTTGATCACTCCGGCATCGGCCTTCGCTGTCTCCGCATTGTACGTCACCGCCGGCGCGGAGAAACTGAACACATCGGCTGCCGCGTTCACATGGTTTGCCTCGATGAGAAACTCGTCATCCGCATTCCAGGCCACGGCTGCGCGCCGGGCAGGCGTGCAGAAGTACATGATCGGCAGGCCGGTGGTATTCAGGATGTTTACCATCAGGTGCGGATCCGGGGTCGTGCTGTACGGCACGTCGAATATGAAGAACCACTCCCGTGGGCCCGTGCCGGCCACGTTGTCAGCATCAGTGTAAAACGGCGGCCAGTATTTCCCGTCCACGAGCCCTCCGGCAGCGTTGTTTTCGACGTGTCCGACCATCAAACGGGTCGGAGGAGTGGTTTCCATGTTGTATGCCGCGAACGGCATGCTCAGCGCATACCCCTGGTATGCGTAATTTTCCAGTGTGTTTGTCATGAAGGGCGCGAACTCCGGTTTCGCGGGCGCATTCTGGGCACCCCGCACATAGCGATATGCGTACGACCAATCCGGGTCAGCGGGATCCAGCACGTTGCCATTGGCATCTGTCGCACAGAGCTTCAGCAGCACGTTCCGCAATTTGTCGTCGGCGATGCCGTCGCCCCACCCGTGGAGTGCACTCCCCATAGCACCGCTGAATCCCTCCATCTCGAATCCGCTCGCGCCGCCGGCAAATGTCCACCGGCGCTCACCATTCGGGATACTCCAGTCTTTCATTCCGGGGGGCGGACCCAGCACCTTCACCTGGATGCCGTCGATAATCAGGTAATCGTCGTCGCCGCTCTGGTTTGTCTGGCTGCGGAGAAGAGTGTCTCCGCGCGTGGTGTTCACAAGTTTCCACGACACCGTTCCGCCTGTATCCTCAAAGCGGACACTATACGCCTGCCCCGTAGTCCGTGCCGGATCGATCACCAGGGGAATCACGCTGCCGTCGCTGCTCCCCGTGTGTTCCACTGCACGGATGGTATCGCCTGCAGCGCCACTGTACCGCACGCCCGGGTTTGCGGAATGCGGGATAGCCACAAATATCTGGAGAGGATTCTCCAGATTGTTCGGAACAGCATTGGGATCGCTGTTAAAGGAGTAGGCTGTGACGGCGAAATAGTAGCGGGCCCCATTCACCAGAGGCACTCCACCGTTCAAGGCATCCCCCTTCACGGCAAGATAGCGCTTGATGCCGCTGTCGGTCCCCAGCTGCACAACCTTCGATGAGACCACGCCGATACTTGCATCAAACACCTGGTCGACAATCCGTGTGACCCCATCGCCGGCGAGATCATAGACGGCAATCTTCTTTCCCTCCGATACCGAGGCGCCTTGAGAGGGAAGCTGATACACATTGTATCCCTGGAACTTGAAGCCCCTGTTATTGGCATTCTCCGTTGCCGTGACTGCGGGCTGGTCACTTCCCCAGTTGAGCAGGATTTCGGCGTCCAACTCTGTGATCGTCACCTTTGGTGCCGGCGGCGGCGATGGCAAGCGGAAGAAGTTGTCATACGCGAGCTGTGCAGACTTATCGAAGAACTTCAACAGGTTGACGGCGGTTAGACGGTCAACGCCCGGAATGGCACCGGCGAAAATCTCGGCAACAACGACCTCCTGTGTATCTCCGGGTGCCATCGAAAACGACCCTGAAGACAGTCCCATCCGACGATCACCCATATTATACTGTCTTCCGTCCACCCATCCTGTTCCCGTCACGGGGTCTCCAGTGAGCACAAACGTCGTCGGATTTCCCTGCGGGTCTTGGAAGAGCTGGCCCGTGAGTCCCACCCGGCCGCGCATGAAGTTGTACATTTGCGTGGACCCTTCGGGCGTACCCTGCACGGGGTCGGCGAGCGTAAGGTCGGACTTGATGAAATAGAAAAACGAAGTCATCGGAAGATTCCGGTATCCTTCCAGGGCCTTCCCCCGGAATATCGCCGTTTGTCCGGGCGCGGGAACCCTCGGACCTTGAAAGAAGTCGAAACCACCCGCCGGGGGAGGTAACTCGCCGTACGTCTGATCCACATTCTGGGCATTATAGATGAACCCCAGACTGAGTGAGGTGTCGCATCCGCAATAGTCATCGTCGGAAAATCCAAGATCGGGATCCGACCACATCGCGACGTACATGCTGTCGAGGGTGACATTGCTTCTATTGATCAGCACGAAGCTCTTGAAAATCATACTGCCGAGAGGTCCGTCCTGTGAATACGCCCAATTTGTTGTCTGGCATTCGATGCCCAAGGGTGCGGCACCGTAAAGGTCAAATGTGTTCGTCGCATTCAGGTCATTCGCAACGAACCAGACTGTCTGATCTGAACCCGGGACGCCCGGTACGTCCACAGAGGGGTCGTAGACGCCGTTGGAGTCTGTATCCTTGTACGGAGCTCCATCCTGCCATGGCCATTGCTGCCAATCCGATTCGTACTGTGCCCGCACCTCCGCAGATGTTTTGTCTTCATCAGCCATCTCGGAAGAGAGATCACCGGTGCGGTAGTCGGGTCTGACACGATAGATCCGCACATGGGCAGCGTTCGGGTCTTCCGGTGTGCCGTTGGGCAGGATCTTTCCGGGCTGAAGCCCGGACCGGTGCCCGGAACCGCCGACACGGACTTGTGGATCTCCGGCAATTTTGGCGCCCCAGAGGAGGCCACTTGAATACATCGCAGTTTTCCGGCTTCCTTTGGGGAACACCAGGCCGGAGTTCTGTTGGGCTGGATCGATGTCGGCGGTTCCGTCATTCCGCAGCACTGTCGAGACATTGTTGATGTTGAGGTAGGTATAGACGGGGCTGCCATCCGGCTTCATCAACTGCCGTGATTGCGCCGTGCCAGCGCGGCGTTCGCCCGCGACACCGAGTGCGACAGCCAGACAGACTATTGTGAGAAGAATTCCTGATCGTTTCATAGTATGCGGTTCCTTCGCGATTAGTACTCGAGACGCACGCCAACGCGGATCTGCCGGGGCGGCCCGTAAAAATAGGGCACGGTTTGGAGCGCCACAGCATTTTGATAGCGCTCGTAGTAGTCAATGTTGATTGCCCGGTACACATCGGCGTACTGCTGGCCGTAGGTTTGCACGAGCGCCGCCCCCAACGTTGGATTGCTCAGCACGCCGTCATCATCCGTTGACCCTGTGCGGAGGAAGACATTCTGGATATTCCTCGTGTCGAACAGGTTGATGACCTGAACGAAGAAATTCGCGTCGAGGGTGCTGAACAGGCGCACTGTTTTGTCAATGCGGAGATCCACCTGGAACGTCCATGGCGTGGTTGATGCGTTCAGGGGTTCCACGGGGGTGCGGCTTCGGGCTTCCCCTTCGAGATCGGAGCCGCCGATGCCGCGGGTGTACGGATGACCGCTCGCAAACGCGAGCACGGCAGAGAGACCGAGTCGCTCAAGCACGGGGCCCGAGTCGTCACGCCCGAAGCGGTAGTCCAGACTGACGTTGCCGCGAATCGCGTTATTGAACTCGAGCGGTGACACGTACAATGGCTTGAATTGCGTCACACCATCAAGTGGCGCGCCCACAATGCCCCGGGCGGAGTTGGGGAAGGACCCCGTACCCCGGGCGTCCTGGAACGAGACTGATCCGTTGACCTGCAGCCGTTTCGTCCGGCGCATGGTGAAGGTGAGCTCCATACCTTTGGTCGTTGCAAAGTCCCCGTTTGAAAGCGCGAAGTATGCTCCGAGCGCGGAAGACGCAGCGGTATTCCACTGCTCATACACGACCTGGTCCTTGATGTCTTTATAGTATCCGGTGATGTCAAATGACGCAAAATCACCGATCTGCTGCGTGAACCCGATTTCATACTGGGTCGTCCTCGTGGGGCGCACGTCAAAACCCACGGGTGAATGAATGTAGAATCCCCCCCGGACATTGGACGAGGTTGCATACAGCCCCTGGTACACGTCGGCCAGCCGTGACTGTTGCACGAACTGACCGAACTGCGTATGGAACACGGTCTGATCAGTGACGGGGAAAGAAAGCCCGATGCGCGGGCTCACTGCATGAAATGCCCCGGCCTTTCCCATACCTGCCGGATCAATCTCACCGCTGTAGGGATCGATGGCCAGGTCCGGACGTGTCGGGTCAATGAACACGTAGTTGTCGATATTGATGTAGTCGTAGCGAAGCCCGATATTCACGATCAGGTCTTTGTACTCGATTTTGTCCTGTAAATACGCCGACGCAAACACCGGATGCTTCGGGCCGGTGATCCCGCTCTCGTCAGTTTCGTTCCCCCAGACATCATAGCCGAAGTTGTTCACACCTCGGTTGATCAGGATTTGCTCCGGGGTGACCTTGTTGGGATCGTTGTCGGCCAGCGCAGCATTTGCCGCAAGGAGTCCGGCAATAGGGAACACGCTCTCATTGCCGAATGAGTAGTTCCTGATGGAATAACGCTGGAATTCGCCCCCGATCTTGACCGAGTGCTCGGAGCCGATCTGCGTTGCAAGCGCACCGTTCACACTGATGTTCGTCCGCCTGTACTTCACGTACCCCGCGAGAACATCACCCGGCGCATTGAAGCCAAAGTCGTAGAGCACTCTTCTGGTCGGCCGGAGGTATCGCCCCACCTGTCCGCTTGATACATCGGCTGCCGATCGCTGCCATACCCACCCTGCATTCGCGTTTGCGACACTGTCGCCATAATGCAGAAAGTCATCTTCCAGGTACGGGTCCAGTTGTTTCTGTGATTGATGGAAGTAACCGAGCGTAAGCTCATAATAGGTTGTGGGGTTCAACAGGTGCGTCATCTTCAGACTCCCGGCGCCGTTCAGTTGCCGGATTTCCTCGGTCCTATCCGCGTTCAACAGGTTGGCGATGGCACCCGCATTCCTGTGGCTGTTGTACATATTGTACTGCGTTGTGCCCGTGAATGTGCCCGCCAGCCGGAACGTCAGCGGGGCGAAGTCCATCATCAGGGTGGCCGTCCCGGAAAAATCCTGGCGCGGGTTCTTGGCAATCGAGCCGGCGGGATACACGAGATTGATCGAGTCGCCCGTCTGCCCGACCACTGGCCCGACATCGATCCCTGGATAGGGCTGCGGGTTCTGGTCACGCTGGTACTGGTAGTTGACGAGACCGAAGAGTTTGAACCTGTCTCCCATCAATGGACCGCTCAGGCTCGCTGTGAAGTCATTATAGCCGAAGCCGAATGACCCCAGGTGTTTTTTGCCGTCGAGCGCCTGGGAGCGTCCCTTGAACGTGATGTTGTCGGTGATGTACTGCATGGATGCCTTCCAGTCCGACGTACCGCTCCGTAATTGCTGCTGGATGATCCCCGCGTTTGCTCCGCCAAACTCGGCATTGTACCCTCCTGCCTGCACCTGGATCTCCTCGATGGCATCCTGGACGAGCGAGACCGCGCGCGCCCCGGTCATCGGATTGCGGATATTCACGCCCTCGAGATAGTATCCCGTTTCGTCCTGCCGGCCGCCACGGATGAAGACCGCACCATCCTGGAAGACCACGCCGGGAGCCAGCGCGAGGATGTTGTTGATGCCCCTCACAGGCAGGGAAGCAATGTCATCCGAAGTGGTGATGCGGACGGCATTTGTCGCACTTTTGTTCACCAGAGGCCTGTCGGCCACTATCTCCACTGCCTGCAGCGCAACCGCCTCCGACGAAAGGGCAAAGTCAAGTGCAGTGGTGAGATCGTTATTGACGCGGAT
>DAINBR010000117.1:0-9121 GCA_036732865.1 Bacteroidota bacterium
TGGTCTAAATGCATGAATCCGCCACAAGTTACCATTCCAACATCAGGGGATGTCCAGCAGTGGTCCGAGTTCCCAACTCGCGGAGATTAGAGTACGGTCTTGTATCACCAACGATGATTCAAACACCCCGTGCCTCTCTAGGGTGGTCCTGATTGAAATGGCATTTGAGATGGAAAGAGTGGATGCCTCAGGTGTAATTCCGGTTGACTTCCGCATTCACAGAATCCAAGTCTGAATTGCGGCGCTTACCTGAGGCGCAGAGTAGGTGTGCGACGCACTGGAACAGATTGAGTGAGACATTATTGGGACAAATCCATCACCGTCTCGTTCAGATGCCTTAACGCAATGTGGGCTCGCTTTGTTCCCTCCAAGCGCAAATAGGTGGTGAAGGCTGTCGCGGTGTGTGAAAGGTCTCGATATCTAAATGACTGCACAAGTTCAATGCGCTCGGGGAAACCAACGGTTCACTCTACTACGGTGACATCGACTCGAGGATCAGCCGCTCATCCCAGAAATAGTTGGTTGAGTTGTAGTCCTCCCACGACGTGAGCCCTTTGCCGGACACATAAACTGCCTTCATCCTGCTAAACTGGAGGGTGAGCGTCTCCGTGTTTTGTTCAACCACTCGCGGAATCCTGAACAGGCTCTGTAACTGGGACCAGTAGCCATGCCTTGCAAGCTGATACCATTCGATGTACAATGAATCGGGAGTAACAATGACAGAAAATGAAGTATCCACCTGTGTGATCGCCGTCGCGGTATCCGCGCCAACATAGGGCCACCAGGTGCGTGTTGTGTCTATTTTCGTGACGAGAATCTTGACGGAGTTCGACGTCACGGAACCAATCGACCGCCACACCTGGCGACCGCGTGTATCCTCCTGCTGACCTCCACCAACGTGACGATAGGTATAACTATACGTGTAGTTCCACGTCGTTCCGGCGTCAAGGGGGAACACAAAGTTGGCCCAGCCAGCAGATGAACAGATGAAACTCTGGTCAGATCCGATCGTTTTTCCCGCCGCGTTCTCGGCCACCAGGCGGCAGTGATAGGTGGTGTCCCAAGACAGATCCTTGATCGTATCCTTCACGACGACACCGCTCCCTCCCGCCCCGATCGATTTCGCTGCTGTGTGCATCCCATATGACGTGTTCTGTCCATACTCGAAGTAGCAATCGGTGGAGCGGTAGTCGGCATTCACCATGGCCGCGAGGACTGCTGTATTGCCAAACACCGAGACCGAGGTTTCTGACACAATTGTCGGTGACGTGTTTGCCACTGAGAATGCCTGGTCGGTGCTTTGCGTGGTTCCTGCTGAACTTGCCGCGACCAACCGACAGTGGTATGTCGTGTCTATTCCGAGATTCGCGATCGTATCAGAGATGACAACGTCACAGAGCTTTGCTTCAATCAGTTTGGTCGGCAATTGCCTTCCGTAGGTCGCTGTCGGACCATACTCAAAGTAGCATTCCGTGTCGATGCCATTTGGATTCACGGTCGCTGTGATTCTCGCGCCGAGATCAGAGACCACAACGGTTGGCTGGGCCACGATCGTTGGACCTTGAGGCTGAGGTGGAGCAACGGTTTCATCTTTGGCGGAACATCCCGCAAGTGCCAGCCAAACGAATATCTGCAAAGCGGAAATTGCTTTTGACATCAGATGCAATGACAGAGCTTCAACAAAAGGAGTGGTCGGCTGGATTGACATGATTTTCCCCCACAGGGTCGGTCCGCATCTCTGCGGGCCTGGAGGAAATATATGCCTCTTGAAGTCGATATTCAAGGTGGCTGTGGGATGCGCGACGGCTTGAGTTGATCACGGTATTCCCTAGACCACTACCGGTGTCCGCGCTATATTCCCTCAGCTCATTGAATTTCATGCGGTGAGAGTGTGCGGTTGGGTGTGCGGTGATGCAGAAATTGCCGGATTTGCAGGCGGAGTGGCCGAAACCAACGGTTTCCTAAACCGTCGTAGGGGTTAATCCTCTACCGAGAGTTCGAATCTCTCCCCCTCCGCCTTCTGTTTTTGCCGTTCTTTCTTTCCTCGGCTGTTCTCAAATGTTCGCCGTGGAGCATTTTTCGTGCACCGTACTGCCAGCCTGAGTGCCCACCTAAACTGCACGCTTCACCGCTCACCATTCAGAAAGGGCGGTGGATCATGTTCCTGTCGGGTCGTCGTGGTACCTACTACCTGTTCTTCACTGATCTACGGAGCAAGCGGTGCAACGCTCTCCCTGCCTACCGCTCCAGAACAACGTCTGAGCCCGGTTTGAGCTTCGGACGAGGCGAAGGGGGATCTTTAGGAACAACAGTCTCGCTGTAGCGGTCAGCCGCAGCGGCAAACTCGGGATATGCGGACATTCCGTGCTCTCCGACATCCAGTCCTTCGAGTTCTTCCTCCTCGGATACGCGAATCCCTACCGTGACTTTGATGAGGTACCAGACGGTAATGGAGATGGCGAAAACGAATGCGCCCACCGCTCCGACACCGATGGCCTGAGTGAGAAGAAGGGCATTTCCGCCGCCGAAGAACAACCCGTCACCGGTGGTGTTCGGCATGAAGCGTGCTTCAGCGAACAACCCGACCGCAAGCGTGCCTAGTACGCCGTTGACAAGGTGTACGGACAGGGCGCCCACGGGGTCGTCAATCTTCATCCGATCGAACGCAAGCACCGCGAAGACGACGACCACGCCTGCTGCCGTGCCGATGATGAGCGAACTGCCCACGCTGACATACGCGCAGGATGCCGTGATGGCGACCAGACCGGCAAGGCATCCGTTGATCGTCATGCTCAGGTCGGGCTTGCCGAGCAACAGCCATGCAACGATCGTGGAACTTAACAGCCCGCCCGCCGCGGCGCTGTTTGTCGTAACACAGATTCTGGCGATCGCCTCGGGATCGAGAGCCATGGTGCTCCCCGGGTTGAACCCAAACCATCCCAGCCAAAGCACGAACACACCGATTGTTGCCAGCGGCATGCTGTGTCCCGGGATGGGGTGAATCCTGCCGTCCCGGAATTTGCCGATTCGCGGACCGAGCACGAGCACTCCTGCCAGTGCCGCCCACCCGCCGACGGAATGAACCACAGTGGATCCGGCGAAATCCCAGAAGCCGAGCGAGGCCAGCCAACCGCCTCCCCAGATCCAGTGACCGGAGACAGGATAGATCAACGCAACCAGCACAAACGAGAAAAGAATGAACGACAGATACTTGATCCGCTCTGCGACCGCGCCGGAGACGATGGTCGCGGCGGTTCCAGCAAACACGAGCTGGAAGAAGAACTTGGCGAGCAGGGGAACCGTCGCCCAACTCATGGCCGTGTACGCCCCCTGGTAGGCATTGCCTGTCGCCGGACTGTTGTCGGCTCCGGATATCCCGAAGATCCCCTCCAGCCCAATCGACCCTGTGCCATTGCCGTACATGAGTCCCCATCCAAGCGCCCAGAACGCCACGGACGACGCCGCAAATACGATGAAGTTTTTGGAAAGAATGTTGACGGTGTTCTTCATCCGGGCAAAGCCCGACTCAACCATGGCGAATCCCAGGTTCATGAAGAACACAAGCATCGCGGTGATCAGAACCCAGATGGTGTCGAAGAGTACTTTGTTGTCCATAAACCATTCCTCTCGTGCGATTGTGATGAGATGAAGTCGATGTGTCAGAAAGTAATGACCGTTCCGAGGGCGAACGTGCTCTGATGCCGCAGGACATTCACGCCGTCTCTGTTGTCGAAAGCCGCTTCCGATGACCAGTCATGGCGGTATTCCGCACGCACCAACAGATGCGTCAAGAACTGCTGCTCAAGAGTCGCCGTCACTTCGCCCATGCGATGAGGGAAGCCGGTGGTGTGCCCGTCCTGATCGTCGTAGATCTCCGAGCGAAGTGCGATCCCCAGGTCCTCGTTGACATGGTAGCGCGCATAGAGTGCGACGCCCGCCCATGTTGCGACGTCGGAGGGCAGTCTCTCCGTGCCGTAGTCTGCATTGACAGCCAGCGTGAGCGTCTCAGTCGGCCGGAACAGTAACGTAAGATCGAAGACGTGCCGTGCTCCCGGTCCGGCGGAATCGTCCCGCTCTTCCCCTCCGATCCAGCCGGCGATCACAGTGAGCCGTTCCGATGGAGTTGCGAGCAAACTCGCTCCGATGGTCTTTGCGTTGTTGTTGTCCCGGAGATTATTCCATCCGTTGTAGAGATAGCCCGTGACCGCCAGTGCGGGGAAAATCGCGTAGGTGGCGCGAAGTCCGACATGATAATAGGGGATCGCCCACGCAAACAGGAGCGAACGGCTGTAGTTCCAGTTGTCTTTCGACTCAATGACTTCGAAGCCCATATGCGTGACGAATTTCCCCGCGTCCACAGTCAGCCCCGAACCCACCGGCAACAGAGCGGTGACATACGCCTGCTGGAGGTAGTTGAGCGTGCTCTCGGTTCCTCCCTGCACAAGGTCGTTCGCGGAGCCGAAATCAGCGTCTATGCGAAAGCCTATCGGTGCGGCCGCCTTTTGAAGCACAAGTTCCGCGAGCGCAAGATCGAACTGGTTGTCACTGACGTCGAAATTGCGGAACTTGTTGACGTGGCTTGCCGGCTGTGCTAGGTTCTTGCTGTAGTAGAAATCGAGGAATCCCGACGTCGTCATCACGCTTGGTTGTTCTTGCTGCTGTGCTTTCCCGGTCGGGAGCGGCCCGACCAACAATCCCAGCAGCAGTACGTGCGCACACCTCGCGATTCTCCACACTCTATGCATGGCAGATCTCCTCAGGAGTTGCGAACTCGGTAATGTCATTGACGCGCGCTGAATCCCCGCAGCATTACAGGGCGCTTTCCCCGACTTCTTCCGTCCGGACACGGATTGCTTCATCGACAGTGGTTATAAAGAGCTTCCCGTCGCCGACATTTCCCGTCTTCGCCGCTTTGAGGATGCACGAAATGGCGGCTTCGGCAAGGCGGTCCGGCACGACCACTTCCACCTTGATCTTCGGCAGGAAATCGATCTGATATTCCGAGCCGCGATACATCTCAGTGTGTCCCTTCTGGCGGCCCATTCCTTTGACTTCGGTAATCGTCATGCCGTGAAGTCCGTGTTCCAACAGAGCCTCGCGAACGCCGTCAACGCAATGCGGCCTGATGATGGCTTCGATTTTCTTCATCGTTCCTCCGTTGTTTCTGACTTTGAGCGCCAATGCTGCCCACCCCTGCGAGCCGGGTTGCGGAATCGCCTTACCTTCGCCGATTGAATAGCTTTGATTTTTTCTGCTTCCCGGCAAAGCGTTCCGGCCCCACTCCTCATAAGTAAGGTTAAGCTGCCCATTGACCTTAATTACTTAGGTAATAGTAGAACATGACTTTACTAATATAGGTTCCCGGACTTCTTTTGTCAACCATGGGCTTCCTGGGGTAGCCTTGTCTTCGTGACCTATGCGATCCAGGGGCTTTCCCTCTTCACAATTCCGTGCGAGGGATGATGCCATGCAATCTTTATGGATTCCTTATGCATTTCATGCGACGATTTATGTCTCGTGGATGGACTCCCAGGGATGCACTTCGGACATTTCACCATGATCTTCAAGAACCTAAAGACATCAGTTGCTCTCCTCCTGATCCTGACGGTGCTCACCGGTTTTATCTACCCACTTCTGGTCACCGGGATCGCGCAGCTTGTGTTCCCGGCCCAGGCCAATGGGAGTCTCATCGAACGGGGTGGGAATAATGTCGGCTCCGAACTCATCGGTCAACCGTTCGACGATTCTCGGTACTTCTGGAGCCGCCCCTCTGCAACGAAGCCCTTCCCTTACAATGCGACGGCTTCGTCCGGTTCCAATCAGGGGCCGCTCAACCCGGCGCTTCTCGATGCCGTGCGCCGAAGAGTTTGCGACCTCAAGGCGGTGGATTCTCTGAATACACAAGCCGTTCCGGTTGACCTCGTGACTGCGTCAGGAAGCGGACTCGACCCCCACATCAGCATTATGGCAGCCCTCTTTCAGGTAACCCGAGTTGCCCGTGAACGAGGCCTTCCCGAAGAACGGGTCAGGAGTCTTGTGCAGCAGCACACAGAGGGGCGACAATTCGGAGTTCTTGGAGAGCCTCGCGTAAATGTGCTTCTTCTGAACATTGATCTGGACGGATCTGTCCACAGTGCGGCGAGGAGATAGCTATGGATCTCTTCTACATCGGAATCGGTGTTGTCTTCTTCCTACTGACGTGGGGGCTTGCGCGGCTGTGCACTGCGCTCGGCGCGGATGGTTCGGGAGAGCAATCATGAACCCTGTCTACATCGTGGCAGGTATTATCGTTGTCGCAATTCTGGTATATCTTTTTGTGGCCCTCTTGAAGCCGGAGCTTTTCGAATGACTCCGCTCGGCGTACTACAGATTGTAGGGTATGTGGCGGTGATCGTGCTGGCCGTCAGGCCGCTCGGCTCATACATGGCACGGGTGTTCCAGCGTGAGCAATCGCTGCTTGATTCCCTCCTCAGCCCGGTGGAACGGCTAATCTACCGCATTGCGGGCATCAGGCCGGACGAGGAAATGGACTGGAAAGCAAATGCTGTTGCCATGCTTCTGTTCAACTTTGTGGGGTTCGCGGCGGTGTATGCGCTTCAGCGCTTGCAGGGATCTCTGCCACTCAATCCGCAGGGATTTCCGGCGGTCTCGCCCGACTGTGCATTCAACACTGCCGTGAGTTACACCAGCAACACCAACTGGCAGTCCTATGGGGGGGAGACCACGATGAGCTATCTTACACAGATGGCGGGTCTCACTGTTCAGAACTTTGTGTCCGCTGCGACGGGCTTGGCTTTGCTCGCTCTGTTCATCCGGGGGGTCTCCCGTCACTCAGTCCGGACACTTGGAAATTTTTGGGTCGATGTGACCCGAAGTACGCTCTACATCCTCCTGCCGGGTGCGATAATCCTTGCCCTCTTACTGGTCTCCCAGGGAGTCGTCCAGAATTTCAGACCCTACACGGCGGTGCCCCTTCTCCAGGCGACTACCGACGCTGGAGGGGCAGGAGTCACCAAACAACTCCTCCCGATGGGTCCGGCGGCGTCACAAATTGCCATCAAACAACTCGGAACGAACGGCGGCGGGTTCTTTGGAGCAAATTCCGCACATCCATTTGAGAATCCCACCCCGCTCTCCAACATGCTGGAGATGCTGGCGATCCTCCTTTTACCTGCCGCACTGTGCCACACATTCGGGGTGATGGTCAAGGACACACGGCAGGGCTGGGCCCTCTTCACAGCGATGATGCTCATCTTTCTGATGTTCCTTGGTGTCGCCGTCTGGGCCGAGCAGCAGGGCAACCCCGCGATGACCATGATGGGGATTGACCAGAGGCCAAGTGACCTGCAGCCGGGCGGGAACATGGAAGGCAAAGAGGTGCGGTTCGGGATCGCCAACTCTGCCCTTTGGGCAACAGCCACCACGGCCGCATCGAACGGTTCCGTCAATTCCATGCACGCGTCATATACGCCGCTCGGAGTTGCCGTTACGCTGATCATGATGCAACTAGGAGAGGTTGTCTTCGGTGGTGTCGGCTCCGGTCTGTACGGCATGCTTGTTTTCGTGATCGTCGCCGTGTTTGTGGCGGGTCTGCTGGTTGGCCGGACCCCAGAGTATCTTGGCCACAAGCTCGAGGCTTTCGAAATGAAAATGGCATCGTTGCTCATTCTGATTATGCCCCTTGCCGTGCTCGGTCTGACAGCACTCGCAGTGATACTCGACGATGGAACACGCTCGGTGCTGAACCCCGGCCCACGCGGCTTCACTGAAGTGCTGTATGCATTCACCTCCCAGGGGAACAACAACGGAAGTGCCCTCGCGGGGCTGGACGCAAATACGCCCTTCTACAACATAGCCGGCGGTATCGCGATGCTGATCGGTCGATACTGGCTTGCCGTCCCGACTCTTGCGCTGGCGGGCTCCCTTGCGCGCAAAAGGCTCGTCCCTGCCAGTGATGGCACTCTACCCACGCACACGCCATTGTTCATCTTCTGGTTGATCGCCATCGTACTCCTCGTCGGCGCTCTCAATTTCTTCCCGGCGCTTGCCTTGGGGCCGATTGTCGAACATTTCATGCTCCCCGGATGATTGCACAGCGCGTCCCATAAGGCATCACACGTGACATCAGCCACCCACACACCGTCGCTTTCATTCCCTTCAGCGCTGTATCGTCAGGCTCTGTGGGAATCAATCCTAAAACTGAACCCGCGTTGCATGGTCCGGAATCCGGTCATGTTCGTCGTTGAGATTGGCAGCGCCGCGACCGCCGCGCTATGGCTTCAATGTCTGACGGGCGTGGGCGAGGCGCCAGCATGGTTCATAGGCACGATCTCCCTCTGGCTTTGGCTCACCGTCCTGTTCGCCAACCTCTCCGAAGCGCTTGCAGAGGGTCGGGGCAAGGCACAGGCCGAGGCTTTGCGCAGGGCTCGCCGGGATACGCCCAGTAAGCGACTGGGGGAGCCGCGCTATGGCAGCCACTTCGAAACTGTTCCCTCGACGGCGCTTCGGCGCGGAGATGTGTTCCTTGCCGAACCAGGAGATGTGATAGCGTGTGACGGTGAGGTGATCGAGGGGATTGCTTCAGTGGATGAGAGCGCGATCACGGGGGAAAGCGCTCCCGTCATCAGAGAATCGGGTGGTGATCGAAGTGCGGTGACCGGCGGGACACGCGTGCTGTCTGACTGGTTGGTCATTCGTGTGACAACAGATCCGGGTGGAGGATTCCTCGACCAGATGATCCGACTGATCGAAGGAGCTAGGAGACAGAAAACGCCCAACGAGATCGCACTGAACATCCTGCTTGCGGCGTTCACTATCATCTTCCTTGCGGTATGCGTGACCCTCCTTCCGTTTTCCCTCTACAGCGTTGCAGGGGCAGGCCGGGGTACGCCCGTGACGATCACTGTCCTCGTCGCACTTCTCGTCTGCTTAATCCCGACAACCATCGGCGGGCTTCTCTCCGCCATCGGCATCGCCGGAATGGACCGCATGATCCGGCACAATGTTATTGCTACATCCGGCCGCGCCATCGAAGCGGCCGGTGACGTGGATGTTCTCCTGCTCGACAAGACCGGGACGGTGACACTCGGAAACAGAATGGCAACCGAGTTCATACCGGCGC
>DAINBR010000118.1:0-1026 GCA_036732865.1 Bacteroidota bacterium
GCGCACTCCGGGATGTGTGTATGCGGCTCTCGTCCTGAGTACCACGAAGAGGCGTTGTGCCGTGAGCCTGACCCTCTGGAACTCTAAGGATGATGCGGACGCGTACGAAGGAAGCGGACTGTTCGCCGACCTTGTAAACCTCTCCCGTCCCTACTTCTCGGACTCCACGGACTGGGACTTGCGTCTTTCCGAAGACCTGCGCCTTGAGTATGTTCAAGTGAAGGAAGAACCGGTCGTTGCGGCCTATGTCGGCGAAGCTCAACACGGGACTGCAGGGTCTGCCCTGAAGGTACCGTGCGGGTTCCTGCGCATCGTATCCATGCAGGTCCAGCCGGAGCAAGCGGAGAAACTCACCAGTCTCTACCGGGATCGCGTGCTGCCTCAGCTTCGAGCGGAACCGGGCTGTTGCTCGATCCAGCTTGCGCAGAGTGTCACGGACCCGCTCGAGTTTATCAGTCTCACCATCTGGGAGAATCGGGAGGCCGCAGAGCGGTACGAGACATCGGGCCGATTCGGGGCGCTCAGGGAAATCCTGCAGCCGACGCTTTCGGCGCTGTATCAGTGGAAAGTGAAACAAGAGGGCGACCAAGGGGCTGCAATCGCGACGAGCGAAGACATGTCGGTGGATGCCTATGTCGTCCTGACCTCTCGCAGCTTCGGTACGGTGCGAACATAGCCGTGACCTCACCTGATCTTCAAGGTGTCCGTGGCACCTCAACGGACGATCGGTGTTTCTTCCGGTCGCTTGCTCTTCCTACCGAATGTACACAGTCAAACTCCAGCATGTATCATGCCCGCTTGCAACGTATGAGAATGTGCACATCTGGCTTGGCAAAACAACAGTGCCTGGCGCAAACAAAAGTTGCTATGGCGATGAGATCAACATTGCCGACGCGACCGGTGCCGAGATGGAAACCGGGTATCATGAAGTCAGGTTTGACGCATCGAATCTCTCAAGCGGGGTGTACTTGTGTCGCATTCAGGCAGGGGGTTTCACGCAGACGAAGCGATTGGTGTTCAACAGGC
>DAINBR010000118.1:1036-9114 GCA_036732865.1 Bacteroidota bacterium
CAAGTCTCACACGGTAGGACCATGAGAACACACCGAATGGTTGCTCTGGGCTCTCAGCGGCGCGCCTCTCATGGCACATGGAGGTGATGTATGTATCTACGGCTTGTTCAGACGCAAGTTGACTCCGATCGCGCCGCGCAATTCAGCGCGGAGTACACAGCGAAAATCATCCCTGTACATCGCGTTCAGGCTGCTTCAGTCCTCAGGGCTTGACGACACGGTAGTAGGTAGGCGGCTGCGTCTCATATTACCACCCGGCTGGTGCGCCGTCGCGGCGTGGATCCGCAGCACCTGTGAGAGTGCGGGTGGTACGGTCGATGAGAATCGCGTGTACGCCCCCGAAAAAGGAGCTGACGCTTCCGTTCATTTCAATCATCCAGCCTTTTGCGCGCAATCCCCGGATGATCTCGCCTGGCATACGCGTCTCCACAACGAGAGTGTTGCCCCTAGGAAAAAACCTCGGCGCTTTGATGGCCTCGTCGATCGAAAGCCATCCGTCCAGCACTGCTGTCATGACCTGAGCCACTGTGGGTGCGATGCGCGGGCCTCCGGGGGACCCGATAACCAGCACGGGCTTGCCGTCCTTCCGCACAATCGTTGCCGCCATGTTGGATGTCGGTCGATGCAGGGGTTTGACGCTGTTCTTCCGCGTCGAGTCTCCGGAGAAGTCAGCCATGTGATTGTTCAGGAGGATACCGGAACGGGGCGCCATCACGCCCGCCCCATAGAAGTCATTGATCGATTGTGTGAGGCTGACTATGTTGCCGGCACTGTCCACTATAGCTAGATGTGTTGTGTTGCCCGTCGACTTCGCCTCCGGCCGCCAGGCGTGAAGTTTGGTCGCCGCGCCTTCATCATCCAGACGCCGGGAAACATCAGCGATCCATTCATCGGAAAGAAGAGATGAGACCGGCTGTTCGTCAAAGTCCGGGTCTGAGATCCAAGAATTCACGTCGGTGAGTGCCTGGCGGCTCGCGGCGGCGAGGCAATGGACGTAATCTGCAGACAGGTATGATCTTGACTTCAGATTACTCTTTTCCGCGATACGCAGGATTTCGAGGAGCGCAGTTCCCCCGAGGCTCGGGGGAGGAAGCGTGATTACCTCAAAGCCATTGTACCATCCCCGCAGCGGCTGTCGAAACCGAACCCGGTACGACGCAAGATCTTCGGTTGAGAGCACTCCTCCGCGTGCCCGGACCGCGCCGGCGATATCCTCGGCGAACGGCGACTGGTATAGGCGGGTGAAAGACGTGGCTCCGAGTGCTCTCAGAGTGCTCGCGAGTTGCGGCTGCTTCACTCTGAAGCCTGGCACCGGGGGAAAACCATCATCCAGGAAGATCGACGAAATGGCAGAATCCGATTCAATATCACTCAGGTGATCCATGAGAATCGCCACCTGTTTTTCGGTCAGCTCAAACCCGGTGTCTGCGGCCGCGACGGCGGGGCGTACCAACTCTGCGAGCGGCTCTGTGCAAAACCTGTCATAGATCGCTTGCCACCCCGCCGGAGAACCGGGTGTAGCGACGGCGGTCGGTCCGTGTTCGCGTTTGAGCTGCAAAGTATCCGCAGCAGCATAGTAGAGTTGACGGTCGACACCGAGCGGGGCACGCTCCCGGTAGTCGATAACGATAAAGGAATCCCGTTTTGCGTCATAGAAAAGGCAAAGACCTCCGCCGCCCAGACCGGACGCGTGTGGTTCCGTGACGTTGAGGGTCGTGACAGCTGCGATCGCTGCATCTGCGGCGTTGCCCCCGGAGCGAAGAGTAGCCACGCCTGCTGTCGAAGCGGTGGGGTGAGCGGAAACAACCATGCCAGTGTTCGATCGCGCAATGAGCACAGAGACTGTATCTTCGGCGGGATGGTAGAACACTGTCGGGCGTGGGGCGCACCCCACAAAGAGACACAGAGAGATCACCGATAGGTCTTTGAAGGATCGGGTCATGGTGTTTGCTTGGCATGTCGAGGCATTTGCGTCTTCCAGGCGGACGGTCCGACCATCTCCTTAGCCTCGAGACGGGAGCCCTACTGCCTGGCCCTCGGCCAGGCTGGTCAGTAGTATAAGCTGAACCTGCGCGTTTGTCAAGCCGGGATCATTTTACGAATGTCGGGGGACGAATACGGTGTGATAGCGGTTCTCGATAGTCCCGAGTAGCCGTCACTTTTCAGACGCGCCACTTCCGTGGGGGGTCCCATCACCGTTTTTCACCTCTTTTCGAAAAAAACACTTGACAAAACGATATTTGGCGATTATATTCATGCATATTAGTTGTGCATGACAACTAATACCATTCCTTCATCTACCTTATATGACAATGTGTTACGGTTTAACTGAATATTTGTTAAAGCTAATGGATGTGCAACACAACCAATGTCATCTCCAAAAGTCGCGCATTTCACAAGCTGTCGCGGTGAAACGGTCGGCAATCCATCTATGTGGCGGTCAGGCCCGTCCATCGTGCCCAGCATCAGAACAGATGAAGCTACAAATTCAGTCCGCGAGAGAGACCATTGGGTCATGAAGTAGTCGTGAGCACCGCTCTCTCGACTGCGGCATTTCAACAGGAGGAAATCTCTATGTCCAGTAGAATACCGCCTGCCGCAAGCATCCCACTCCTTCTCTCGCTGCTCTTTAGCCCGCTCGCGATCTCCGCAGTGAACTCGACAATTGAAGGGACCGTACGCGATGCCCAGACGGGCGAGCCCCTGCCGGGCGCTAACGTCGTGCTTGTGTCGACGAGCATGGGTGCCTCGACCAACCTCACGGGGCAATACGAGATCCGGAACGTTCCCCCGGGTTCCTACATTCTTCGCGCGACGTACATTGGCTACCAGAACAAAGAGATCGCGATCCAGGTTGGAGATGCAGAAACCCAAAAACAAGAGTTCCGGCTGATGTCGGTCGGCGTTGAGGGAGAGGAAGTCGTCGTCACGGCCCAGGCTTCCGGACAGAATGAAGCCATCAATCGCCAGCTTGCGTCCAACCAGATCGTGAGCGTAGTCTCCTCCGCCCGCATCCAGGAACTTCCTGACGCCAACGCCGCCGAATCCGTCGGACGTCTTCCGGGTGTCTCGGTTCTCCGGAGCGGGGGTGAAGGAAATCTCGTGGTCATTCGCGGACTTCAGCCAAAATACAACTCGATCACCGTCGACGGTGTCCGGATGGCCTCCACAAACCCCAACGATCGCAGCACTGACTTGAGCATGATTTCGCCGTACATGTTGGAGAGTATCGAGGTGTCGAAGACTGTCACACCGGATCAGGATGCCGATGTCCTTGGCGGCTCAGTCAATTTCAAGATGCGTGAGGCGAAGTGGGAGAGGGAGGGATTCGGGTTGGAGTCCATCGTGCAGGGAGGATACAACGGGCTTTCCAACCTCCCCAACCAAATGAACAACTTCAAGTTCGTCGGTAACCTCGAGGCGCGGTTCTTCGATGGGGCCTTCGGTGTCTTCGCACAAGCTGACTGGGAACGCCGAAACCTGGGCTCCAACGAATTCGGCGCGACCTACGATCATATCGGCGTGAGCACCACCGACTACAATACTACCGGACTCAACTTGAACTACATTCCGCGCGACCGTCGGCGCGCCAACGGTACACTGGTTCTGGACTACAAGCTGCCGGAGGGGAAGATCGCGTTAATGAATTTTGTCAGCACCGGCAACACCGAAGTTGTCAACCGTGCGGAGGCGTTCAATATCCAGGGGAACACGCACAGCTACTCACTCGCGCATTCGGAGAGCAGGCTGAACATGGTGACCAACGTCCTGAGCTTCGAGCACGAGATGCCGATCTTTCATCTTGATGCAAAGCTCTCGCATACCTATTCCGAAACGAAGAGCCCGGACGACTGGACGGTAACATTTCTCCAGACCGCTGCAGGCCTGGAGGCGTTTATCAACAAGGCGAATATCGATCCTACGGCAGTCCCGAAAGCCGCAAACAACAATCTTGCCCAGACGATTTTGAGCAATGTCGTCAACAATAATAGCTTCTCCCGGGAGCGCGCGCTGACGGCCTCGCTGGATCTCTCGACATCGCTCAATGTGTCCGATGACATCAGCGCCACCGTGAAATTCGGCGGAAAGTACCGACGACAGAAGCGGGATTATGACTACGAGCATTATAACAATAACGCATCGTTTGCTTCCCCGAGCGCGAGGATCGCTTCGCAGTTCATCGCATCGCATTTCCCATCCACGCAGGGATTGGATCCGACGTCACTGCCACTGAGGGCATTTGTGGATCCGTCATTCAGCTATGGTGATTTCCTCAAAGGCGATTTCCCCATGGGTGTTGGCCTGGATTACGGTATGATGGCCGACATATCGCGCATTCTGAAGGAAAACGCCGCATACATCGCGTCACAACAGGCTGAAGGGTATGCGCGAAACAACTTCCAATCTACTTCCTACGACTATGACGGGAAGGAAGATCTCAGCGCTGTGTACGTGATGGCGACGATCAACATCGGTCCGCAAGTCACGCTCATTCCCGGCGTCCGCTACCAGAACCTCTCGACGAGCTATCTCTCGGCACGGGGGATCCAGAGTCCGCTATCGCATTACGCCTACAATCATTACGACACAACTGTGACAACGGAGCACGGCTACTGGCTCCCCGATGTGATTCTGCGGTACAAGCCTCTGGAATGGCTGGATGTGCGCCTCGCCTATACCACCACGTTGGCGTATCCGGACTACAATTCGATGATTCCCCGGATCGACGTGGCCTCGTCAAGCATTGCGTACAACAACTACGAGTTGGTCCCATCGCGCTCCAGAAACTACGATATCGCCGTGTCGGTCTTCGACAATACCATTGGCCTTTTTTCCGCGGGCGCCTTTTTGAAACGGATCGACGACCTGATCTACCCCTGGACCTTTTTCGTCTCAGGTGCCCAGGCGCTTAAGTATTATCCCCCGGGCATCGCCGCTCCTGGAACCCCCTCGGGGAACTACAGTGTCAGCACTTTCGTGAATAACGAGTTCCGCATCGATAACTGGGGAATAGAACTCGATTGGCAGACACATTTCTGGTATCTCCCCAGTCCGTTCAAGGGGCTGGTGTTCAGTGTGAACTACACGCACATCTTCTCCGAGGCGGAGTACCCGTACGTCTATCTGTACCAGCGGTCCATACGGGATCCGGTCATCATGATCGATACCTCGTTCACCGATCGTCTGCTGTATCAACCCAACAACATCGTCAACCTTTCGCTCGGGTATGACTACGGGGGGTTCTCGATCCGGCTCTCAATGCTCTACCAGGACGATATCTTCACCGGGGCGAACTTCTGGCCGCAGTTGCGATCTAACACTTCGGCGTACCGCCGCTGGGACATTTCTGCTAAGCAGCAATTACCCTGGTTTGGATTGCAGCTGTATGGCAGCCTCAACAACCTCAATGGTGCAATGGATGTGAGCCTCCTCCAGGGGGGAGGAGTGCCGCGGTCGGAGCAGTCATACGGCATGACCGCCGAACTGGGACTCCGCTGGAGGATGTAACGGAGGAGAGACGACCCAGGGGCATTACCACAATTATTCTTCTGACTTCATAAGAGTCGATGGACGGGAGAGGAGGTGCAACGGCGGACAGAGTCCTGAAGAGTCGCACGATGATCATTAACAGTTGTGCATGTTCACTCAACAAGGGAGGTACCATGAAGCAGATGTTGACACTTGGCGTCTTCATCGCGTTGATCGCCCTGGTCCTCACACCCGCCACGGCGCGTGCCCAGGCAGGGGACACACTGGTCGTCTACGCGATGCCGCTGGCACTCAATGACGTGATCGTTCGCGATACCGTCGCCGGCGGTTTCCAGGCCCACAAGGTGTACAAGCTGGTTTCCCGGGATACAACATACCTGTACACCGACGCGATCACAGTAAAATCCGACATCACCGTGATCGGCGTCCTCGATCCCGTGACAAAACGTCCCCCGTGCATACAGCCTGCAGTGCGCCCGGACAACTCCATTGCCCCCACCCCCTTCACGCTGACGGGGAAAGGGAAGAAAGGAGTGTTCAAGAATCTGTATTTGCTCGGCCTCGCCACGAACGGCAGCGCCCACAACGATGGCATCGCTATTCAGGTTTCGGCGGATAGTGTTGCGGTGGCTGTGGATAACTGCGTGTTCGAGGAGTGGTATGCGTTCGCCATCGGCTACAACGGGAACTGGTGCAAGTTCACGCTCACGAACAACAAGTTCCGGAACCTAGTCCGCCCGGATCAGTGGTACGTCGGTGAAGTGCTGCGGAACGAGTGGCCGGGGACGGCGTACACGGATTCCGTCATCTTCCGCTACAACACAATGTTCTGCGTCAACGGCTACGCCTCGGGAACCGTGACGAAATATTATACGAAGTATCTCGAATTCGTCCACAATAGCGTCGTCTATACGTTCAAAAACGTCTTCTTCGAGTTCAACACCACAAAGGGAAAGTTCAACGACAACCTGTTCTATGCTCCGTGGGCGGGCGCCATTTCGAAAGCAGAATATCCGTGGTGGGATCAGCTCTGGTCGCCGGAGGTCGGGTCGGTCATTGATTTGGATACTCTTGACCTTGCCAAGGATTCCCTCTTCAACCCGACGGACATCGGCAACGCCAACCACCGGATGTTGTCCGAAGCCAAGCGTACCGTGGAGGTGAAGAACAACGCGTACTTCTGGCCCACTGCCTTGACAAACTTCTGGACGGCGTGGAACGACACTGCACACGTTGACTCAGTCTATACGCCCACGTGGATGAATGCCCGTACCACGGGAATGTTCAACGACAAGACCCACTGGCCCGGCTTCACGCAGAGCGGCAATGTGAACACCGACCCCGGGTTCGGTTCCACTATCCCTGCTATCGTGAATACGGGGCAGGCCAACACGAGCACCTTCATCGACTGGTTTGCGTTGATCCGCCGCGGACAGACCCCGACCATCCCTTGGGGTTATAAGAGAACAACTGTGGGCGCCGCGGCCAACTGGGTCCCGACCTGGCCGCTCCCCGAGAGTGATGACATGAAGTACACCGACGCGTCGCTGAAGACCGGTGCCACGGACGGCGGCCCAATCGGCGACCCGAACTGGTTCGGCATCACACTCGACGTAGAGGAATTCAGCACGACGATCCCGCAACAGTTCGAGCTCGGTCAGAACTATCCGAATCCTTTCAACCCATCGACCAGGATCCGGTTCGCACTGCCGACAGCGTCGTTCGTCACCCTAAAGGTGTACAACGTCCTCGGGCAGGAAGTTGCCAATCTTGTGAACCAGAATCTGACGCCCGGTTCGTATGAGGTAGACTTCGATGCTTCCCGTCTCTCCAGCGGCATGTATATGTACCGCGTGGACGCAGGGAATTTCAACAGCACGAAGAAGATGCTCTTCCTGAAGTAACGTTTCTCACCGGTCCGGGCCCGCCGACGGCGGCGCGCTCTGCCCCACGTCGGGTCCGGATCGTTGTTGTGTTGTCGATGTTAACCGCGCAACAGCACGTCCACGTGTTTCCGGCTCCAGCGCACAAGGACGACATGGGGAACCAAATAATTTCAGACAAAGTCTTCCCGGCCCGCTGGGTGCCGACACTCTACTTCGCCGAAGGGCTCCCCTTCGTGGCGATCGCCATGGTGTCGACGCTTATGTACAAGAACATGGGGATCAGCGACGCGCAGATCGCGTTTTGGACATCGCTGGTGATGCTCCCGTGGACGCTAAAACCGGTCTGGGGCCCGTTCCTGGAGATGTTCAAAACGAAGAAGCACTTCGTGGTCGGTACGCAGTTCATCGGCGGCGTAACCTTCGGACTTCTCGCGCTCACGCTCCCCCTCGATGGCTTTTTCCGGTATTCACTTGCCCTCTTCGCAATCATCGCCTTCAACGGAGCCACACACGACATCGCGGCCGACGGAGAGCGCGGCGGCGATCTCGTCGTTGGGGAGGCAATCGGCGGCGACGAGGATCAGCTCCGCTCGGAGCACTTCGACTCCGAGCGGACAGGGCGGCTTCCCGAAACCGAAACGCCCGCGCAAAGCGCCCGCCACTTCATGTGCGGCATCGATGGTTGATTTCCCCAACAGACTC
>DAINBR010000119.1:0-9056 GCA_036732865.1 Bacteroidota bacterium
GTCGCTTTGTGATTGGTAGCGGAAAGGGGCAATGCGGAAAGAAATAGGGGTTTTTCAGACTGACGCCGGCAGTGCACACGCCGGCAAAAAAATCCCTTGACTTTTTCGAACCCTCTCCGTACCCTGTTCCACGTTCCAACCGCCAGAACACGCATTTTTCATGGCGGCATTCTTCGCTTGCTTCGATTGACCGACTAAACCTCAACTACACACTTCCCTCTCCCAGAGGGTTAATTCCGAGCCGGATCACCTTGCATGACGGCTCCCGGTGATAGACTTTCTCCAATAAACCATCAGTGGGCTTCCTTCGACAGCCTCAGGAGGATCCATGCCGACAAAAATACTGAAAAGCAAAGAAGAGACACGTGCTGCCATTGAGAAGGAGATTGCTTCGATTACCACCGACCTTGATCGCTTGCGGGCCATCATTAGCCAGGCGACCGACAATCAACCCAATCCACTCAACCCGTCCGGCTCTCTCTCAGTGCGCGAAGGCCGTCGCACAGACGTACTCGTGCACTAGTATCACATAAGAAAACCCATCCATACCGTTTTTCCTCTTCTGTGTGCAGCCCATGATGCTTCTGTGAGTTGGTTGCATTCCCGCATTTGGTTTGGTACATTTCCTGTTGCAGTTACCACGAATATGATGAAAGGACGACAGATGAATCTCCGCCGCATCACTGCAGCTCTCCTGGCAATCCTGGTGTTCGTTGCGGTTTTGGCGAGCGCTCAGCCCAAGAAACGCATTGCAGTTTCGCGTTTCGATGATGGAAAAGGTTACCGCGGCTGTGGCACAGGCATCGCCGACATGCTTGCAACTGCCCTCGTGAAGACAAAGAAGTACATCGTCATAGAGAGGAAAGAAATCGAAAAAGTCATGCAGGAGCAGAAGCTCGGACTCTCCGGGATGGTGACGGCTGAAACGGCGCCGGCAGTCGGGAAGCTTCTCGGGGTGGATCTCCTGGTCATCGGTGGTGTCTCTGAGCTCGGCACGTCGAAGCGTACTATCGGCGGGGGCATCAATATTTTCGGGGCCGGCGTGAGCTCCCAGCAGGCACGTGCCGCTGTGGATGTCCGGCTCGTCAACACAACGACGGGCGAGGTTATTGCCGCAGAGACAGAAGAGGGGACTGAATCCACCATCGGTTTCACTGGACGCTATGAAGACATCAATTTCAACAACGTCAGTGAGTGGAACGACACCGATGTCGGAAAGGCCGCCCGGGAAGCTATCGACAAGACGGTCGAATTGATCACGGAGAATATGGAGAATATCCCCTGGTCCGGCCGTATCATAAAGGTGAACAACGACGGGACGGTGGTCATGAAGCCCGGATCGGAGGGGAATGTCGAGAGCGGCATGGAATTCGACGTATATCAGCCGGGTGAGGAGCTGAAGGATCCCGACACCGGCATCTCCATGGGCTCAGAGGAATCCGTTGTCGCGCGTATCGTGGTGCAGAGCGATATGCTGAATGGCAAAGCCGCGAAGGCGAAGATAGCCTCGGGAAGCGGGATCAAGGCGGGTGATTTCGTCCGCGAGGCAAAATAGCGGTCAAGACACCAAACGGACCGTCAGCTCAACCATGAGATGTCGCCGGAGCCTTTGCGGACGACCACCGGTGCTTCTCCGGTTAGATCGAGCACGGTGGATTGTTGGGAGGGGAGCACGCCGCCGTCGAGGATGAGGTCAACAGAATTTTTGTATACTTTCTTGATTTCTTCGGGGTCGTGCAAGACCGCACCATCTTCCCCTGTGGCGCTTGTACTGAGGATCGGGTGGCCGAGTTGCTTGACGATAGCGAGTGTGGCTTTGCTGTCGGGGACGCGCACACCGACGGTCTTCCGTTTTGACACGAGGATTTTGGGAAGCTGTTTCATCCTCGCGGCCGGGAGGATGAACGTATATGCGCCCGGGACGAGGTGTTTCATGATCTTAAAGGCAGGGTTGCCCACGCGCGCGTATTCGCTGATGTTCGTGAGGTCGGAGCAGACAAAACTGAAAGGTTTGTCCACGCGCTGCCGCTTGATCATGTAGATCCGTTCAATCGCGTTCTTGTTTTCGATGCTGCATCCGATGCCGTAGACCGTGTCGGTCGGATAGATGATGATGCCGCCCGCGGCGAGGACGTCGGCCGCCTTCCGCACGACACGCAACTCGGGCGTCACCGGGTGTATCTTGAGTATCATGAATGTCTCAGCTTCTGGCTGAGCAAATTGTAGGAAGAATTGGCGAGAATGGCAACAGCATCCCGATGGCTTGTCGCACTCGTGGGACGACCTAACGTCGGGAAGTCCACTCTCTTCAACCGCATCATCGGTCACCGGCGCGCAATCGTGCATGATTTGCCGGGCGTCACGCGGGACCGGCACTATGCCGATGCGGAATGGGCGGGCAAGCTGTTCACTTTGATTGATACCGGCGGATTCGTTCCTGCCTCGGAAGATGTCATGGAGACTGCGATCCGCGAGCAGGCACAGATCGCCATCGAAGAGGCGCAGCAGGTGTTGTTCGTGGTGGACGGGGAATCGGGGCCTCTCCCCGGCGACCGTGAAATCGCAGACGTGCTCCGGCGAGCCGAAAAATCCGTGCTTTTGATCGTCAACAAGGCCGACAGCGAAAAGAAGGAGCAGGTGCTGGGAGAATTCTACGCGCTCGGCCTGGGAGAACCGTTCCCCGTATCGGCCCTCGGAGGACGGCGCATCGGCGACTTGCTGGATGTCATCACTCAGGCAATCCCGGCCTCCGAAGAGGAAACCACCGATACCCGCCTGAAGATCGCGATTATCGGTAAACCCAATGTCGGCAAGTCGTCCCTGGTGAATGCCTTGCTGCAGGAAGACCGGCATATCGTGACCGAGATCCCCGGCACCACCCGGGACCCCATCGATGCAGTGTTGAAGTATTACGGAGAAGAGCTGGTCCTCATCGATACGGCCGGTCTGCGCCGGAAGAGCCGCATCAAGGAGTCGGTGGAGCTTTTCAGCGCGGTCCGTACGGTCAAAAGCATCGAACGTTGCGATGTGGCTGTGATACTGATTGACGCGCAAGAGGGGCTCGAGCACCAGGACCTGCATGTGGTGGAAACGGCAATCGAGAAACGCAAACCTACGGTGATTGCCGTGAACAAGTGGGACCTCATCGAGAAGGATCAGCATACCGCAGCGGTCTTCGAACGTGCCCTGCGCGAGCGTCTCCGCCTGTACGACTACCTCCCGATTCTCTTCATCTCAGCGCTCGAGAAGCAGAGGATCTACAAGCTTATCGAAACGGCGAAGCTGGTGGATGCGGAGGGACGCAAGCGGGTCACCACGAGCCAGCTGAATGCAGTGATGATCGGCGAGATCGCGGCCCATCCGCCGAGCAGCAGGTCGGCGAAGGAGATCAAAATCAAGTTCGTGACGCAAGTGAAGATCCAGCCCCCGGTCTTTGCATTCTTCTGCAATGATCCGCGCCTCATTGACGACACGTACGTCCGGTTTTTGGAGAACCGGCTGCGTGAGCATTTCGGATTCACGGGTGTGCCCATTGTGATTTCCCTGAAGAAGAAATGATGCCCGTAACGAAACGTATTCTGGTGATTGGAGGGGTGGCGGCGGGGCCAAGTGCTGCAAGCAAGGCTGCGCGGACTCGCCCGGACGTTCAGGTTACGCTCTTCGAGCAGACCGACAGCATCTCGTATGGTATTTGTGAAATCCCGTACTTTCTGGCGGGGGAGGTGCGTGCGGAGGACCTTGTGGTGCACACTCCGGGCAGCCTCGGGAAAGAAAAGGGCGTGGAAGTGCGGACTCTGCAACGGGTGGAGTCGATCTCTCCCACGCGGCGGAGTATCACTGTGCGGGAACTGTCCGGCGGTAGAATCTACGAAGAACGGTATGACCGACTGGTGATCGCCACCGGCGCGAAGCCCCGGTTGCTCAATCTTGCGGGCGAGAACGGACGCAATGTGTTCACTGTCAGATCATTCGACGGTGCGATCGCACTTCGCTCTTACCTAGACAGCGAGCACCCGCGACGCGCCGTGATTATAGGCGGCGGATACATCGGCATTGAAGTGGGCGAGGCACTCCGTCTCCGTGGCTGTGAGGTCACTATCCTGGAGCGGCGGGAAACCATCCTGGGAGACATGGACATCTCCGCGCGCAACTATGCCGGGGAGCTTCTCGCGTCGCACGGCGTTACAGTGCTCCCGAAGTCCCAGGTTGTCGGCCTCCCGACCGATCAGACAAACCGCGTCACGCACGTTCTCACTTCCGACGGTACTTTCGCGGCGGATCTTGTGATCGTGGCCGCCGGCATCATCCCCGACAATGGATTGGCGTCGGCCGCGGGGATCCGGCTGGGCAAAAGCGGCGGAATCCTGACCGACCAGCGTCAGCAAACATCCGTGGAAGGCATTTTTGCTGCGGGTGATTGTTGCGAGTACCGGGATATCATCACCAGGAGACCCGTCTACGCTCCGCTGGCGACGAATGGCAACCGCGCTGGCTGGGTTGCCGGGGAGAATGCTGCGGGTGGAAGGGCGTTCTTCCCCGGGGTGTTGCGGAGCGTTGCGCTGAGGGTGTTTGAAGGCCAGGTGGCGCGCGTCGGATTGTCCGCGCACGAAGCACAGGAAGCCGGATTCCATCCGGTCAGCGAGACCATCACCTCCCGCTCGCGTGTTGCCTTCATGCCCGGGAGCGTGCCGTTGGGGATAACGCTTACCGCCGAACGTGAAAGCGGCAGAATCCTCGGCGGAGCACTCTGGGGCACCGAAGGTGCCGTTCTGCGCAGTCACGCACTCGCCCTCGCGATTCAGCAGGGCTTGACGCTGGAGCAATTCCAGAAAACCGATTTCGCCTACGCGCCATCCTTTGCGCCGCTTTGGGATCCATTGCTGGTGGCGGCGAATGTGCTCGAGAAAGCCCGTCTACGCGGAACCCGACCATGAAACATCTGACGATCATCGATCACCCGCTCATTAAGCGCGATCTCACCATTCTCCGCGACGCGAGAACAGACAACCATCTCTTCCGGACAACGTTGCGGCGCATCTCATCCATCATGGCGTTTACCGTGACGCATGATCTCCGGCTGAAGAAGACGCGCGTGCAGACGCCGCTTGAAAGGACCGACGGGTTTGTTCTTGGGGAGGATATAGTTGTCGTGCCGGTTCTGCGTGCCGGGCTGGGGCTCATCGACGGATTCCTGGACGTTCTGCCCGAAGCACGCGTCGGCCATGTCGGGCTCTACCGGAACGAAACGACACTCGAGCCGGTGGACTACTATTCGAAGTTTCCCCGTGGCTTAGGACGCAGCCTCGTGCTCCTGCTGGACCCGATGCTCGCCACAGGCGGGAGCGCGACCGCGGCGATGACGTTTCTCAAGCGCCGGGGTGCAAAACGTATCCGTTTTGCGGTCTTGGTCGCAGCGCCGGAAGGCGTGCGAAAGCTCAAAGAACATCACCCGGATGTCCCCATATTCTCCGCTGTCCTCGACCGGCAACTCAACGAGCGGGGCTATATCCTGCCCGGCCTCGGTGATGCCGGTGACCGCATGTTTGGGACCGAAAGATAGGCTTTCACCCGCGCAGCTTGACAATACCTCCCGGAGCACCTATATTTTTTAAAGGTGTTCCAGACGCCGGCAACCATGACAAACCCGAAGTACAAAAAGAAACTTGACGATCTTCTGCTCATCTGTCAGAAGAGCCTTCCGCGGGTGGACGAAACCCTCATCCGGCGTGCCTTCGATTTCAGCTTCAATGCACACCGTCACGACATCCGTGCATCCGGCGAACCTTATTTCGACCATCCCTACGCGGTAGCCAAGATCGTCGCAAAGGAGATCCCGCTCGACGATATCTCCGTTGCTGCCGCACTGCTCCATGATGTGGCAGAGGATACGGAGTATCAGATCAAGGACATCCGCGAGGAATTCGGCGGCACGATCGCCGACATCGTCGACGGCGCCACCAAAATTTCCGATATTTTCAAAAGCCACGACGTCACCCAGGCGGAGAGCTATCGCAAGATGCTGCTCTCCATGATGAACGACATCCGGGTGATGCTCGTGAAGTTCGCCGACCGTCTTCACAACATGCGGACGCTGGAGTACCTGCCGGTGGAGAAACAGCGCCGGCTGGCGAAGGAGACCCTCGACATCTATGCCCCGTTCGCGCACAGATTCGGCCTGGCGAACATCAAATGGGAACTGGAGGACCTCTCCTTCAAGCACATCCAGCGTGATGCGTATGATCAGATTGCACGGGATCTGAAATCACGCCGTCGCGAACGGGAACATTACATCCGAAAATTCTCCCAGCCCCTCGAGCGGCGGCTGAAAGATTCCGGCTACAAGTTCGAAATCAGCGGACGCCCGAAGCACATCTACAGCATCTACAACAAGATGATCAAGCGGAACAAACCGCTCGAAGAAGTCTACGACCTTTTTGCTGTGAGGATCATCCTGGACACGGATGACCCCAATGACTGTTTTGGCGTCTATGGCATCGTGTCGGACACCTACATGCCGAATCCCGAACGATTCAAGAACTACATTTCCGTCCCCAAGAAAAACGGGTATCAGTCCATCCACACGACCGTTGTCGGGCCGGAAGGGCGTATGGTGGAGGTCCAGATCCGGACGCGGGCAATGCATGAGGTGGCGGAACGTGGTGTGGCTGCGCACTGGATGTACAAGGAGAGCGTGGCCAGCGTGGATCCAGAGCTTGCCAACTGGGTGAGCTGGGTGCGCGAGATCTTTGAGAATGCGCAGGAAGGTCAGGTGCCGACACAGCAGCTGATGGAAAGCTTCAAACTCAATCTGTACCAGGACGAGATCTATCTTTTCACTCCCAAGGGTGACCTGAAAATCCTTCCGAGCGGCTCCACCCCCATAGACTTTGCGTACGAAATACACTCGAAAGTGGGCGACCACACGCTTGCGGCAAAAGTGAACGGCCGCATCGTGCCCCTGGACACGAAACTCAAGAGCGGCGATCAGGTGGAGATTCTGACATCGAAAAGCCAGGCGCCGAATCCCGACTGGGAGAAGTCTGTCGTCACGCACAAGGCGAAATCGCACATCCGGCGCTGGATCAAGGAAGAGCAGCGCAAAGTCATCGAGGAAGGTCGCGAGCTCTGGGAAAAACGCCTGAAGAAGTCCAAGCTGAGTATTAATGAAGACGACATCACGCGGTTCCTGCGGGAAAGAAAGATCGACGGTGTTATGTCGCTGTATCTGGGGGTTCGCGACGGGACGATTGACCCGGATGACCTCATAGCGCAATATCAGGAAGAACAGAAACACCCATCGCCGGCCGGACAGGAAGATACGCGCATCGACGGTTTGTTCAACCGGTTCATCACGACCGCTCGAGGCGTCTCTCCGGGGATCATCCTGGATGGTGCGCAGGACAACTTCCTGCACAACTATGCGAAATGCTGTCAGCCGCTCCCAGGTGACGATGTGGTGGGATTCGTGACGACCGGAGAGGGCATCAAGATTCACCGGCGCACGTGTCACAATATGCAATCCATGATGGAGACCGCCCCTGACCGGATCGTGGAGGTGCACCTTCCCGGCGAACAAGGGACGCTCTTCGTCGCCGGCATACGTGTTTCGGGTGACGACCGGCCGGGGTTGCTCAACGATCTCACCCATGCAATATCCGCATATCTGAACACCAACATCCGGAGCGTGAGTATTGATTCGGCGGACGGTCACTTTGACGGCACGTTTATCGTGAATGTGGAGAATACCGATCACCTTGCGCGGATTGTGGAGAAGATCCACCGGGTGCCCGGAGTCAAAAAGGCGGCACGATTTGAGGAATAGCCAGGTCGTACGATGATCGGACGTGTGCTGGGCATTGACTATGGGAGCCGGCGGGTCGGCTTGGCGTTGAGCGACCCGTTGCGCGTCATTGCGGGTGGTGCCGGCGTGTTGCAGAATTCTCCCGTGCTGATAACCACACTTGCCCGTTTTGTAGACGAAAACCAAGTGGTGGTTGTCGTGGTGGGCATGCCTTACGCGCCCGACGGCGGTTCCGGGAAGAAAGGTGAAGAGGTTGGCCGGTTTATCCGGCAGCTTCAGGAAGCAATAGCGGTCCCGGTCACAACGTGGGATGAGAGCTTCACCACCGTGGAGGCGGGTGCGGCGCTCCGCAACGGCGGAATGAAGAAGAAGCAGCGCCGCCGGAAGGGCGTGCTTGACGAGATGGCGGCGCGTGTGTTGTTGCAGGAGTATCTCGACGCGCACAAAGAATGAACGAAAGAAGCTGTCTTCCAGATAATCCGTAGGCCCCGTCGTTGGCTGAACAACCCGTTGAATCATCCGAGAGCGCCGGTGCACCGCCTCCGGGACGCCTGCAGCGTGCCGCGGCGTGGATTCGTGCCCACAAGTGGAAGACCCTCCTTCTCGCCCTCGCGGCGTTTGTCCTCGTGGAATTGCTCACCCTGCCATACATCGGTATCTTTCGTCTCAAATCCGAAAACCCCGCCGAAACCGCCCTCATGCGCCAACGTCTTTCCGAGGCCGAAGAGGAGGGCAAGCCGCTAAAGATTGTCAAGGAGTGGGTGCCGCTTTCACGGCTGCCGAAACACCTCGTCAACGCAATCATCGTGGCCGAAGACGGCACGTTTTTCGAACATGGCGGGATAGATTGGTTTGAAGTACAGGAGTCGTTCGAAAAGAACCTTGAAGAAGGAAGGCCAGCGCGCGGCGCCAGCACGATCACCCAGCAACTCGCCAAAAACCTATTCCTTTCGACTTCCAAGGACCCTATCAGGAAGCTGAAAGAGGTGGTCATCACGCTCATGATGGAACAGGTCCTGCCGAAGCAGCGGATCCTCGAGGTCTACCTGAATATCGTGGAGTGGGGGAGAGGGATTTTCGGCATCGGAGCAGCCGCGCGTACGTACTTCGGAAAATCTGCATCTCAGCTGACCATCGACGAGGCCGCTCGTCTTGCCGCAGTGATTCCCAGTCCTCTGCGTCACAGACCGGACAGTGACAGCCGTTACGTCATGCGCCGCAAGGCCATCGTGCTGGGACGCATGTCGTCTCGCCA
>DAINBR010000120.1:0-9055 GCA_036732865.1 Bacteroidota bacterium
GGGCCAACGGATGCGATGCCCAACAGCAGAGCAGATCTGTAAGCCGAATTCTGTCTTCCCCGCGTTTGACCGCGGAGGAGGCAGCCATTTCTCTGGGCCGCGGATTGCTCCTTGGCTCTAGCGGCCTACCCGAGAGTGGATCCCGCCGAGGCGGGAAGCGAGACGAGCAGCCTCTCCTCTCATATTTGGCCTTGCTCCAGGTGGGGTTTGTCGTGCCCCCAGGATTACTCCCGGGGCGGTGAGCTCTTACCTCGCCTTTTCACCCTTTCCCTTCGATTCCGACGACGCGGAGCGTCGTCGGACCTCGGGGTGGTATATTTTCTGTGACACTTTCCGTTCCCGACCGCTTTCGCGGGCGGGACCCCTGTTGTTCACGGGGCACCCTGCTCTATGGAGTTCGGACTTTCCTCACCCCGCGCGTGGCGGGACGCGGCTGCCCGACCTGCTGCGTGATTGGTTTATGTGAATTATACAAAATTTTTGCGTTCGTCGATCCCCCGGTTGGCCAAACGGTCGGCCTCGGCATTTTCTTCGCGGGGGACATAGCGTACCTCGAGTGTGCACGGCAATGCGGCGCGAAGCCGTTGCACCTCGGCGAATTTCCGTTTCAGGCCGGGATCCTTGACCTTGTATTTCCCGGTTACCTGGCGCACCAGAAGCTCGCTGTCGGATTGTACCACGAGCCGGGTGCAGGGTATTTTCTGAATCTCCTGCAGCAGTAGGATCAGAGCCGTGTACTCGGCAATGTTGTTTGTCGCGGTCCCGAGATATCCGGAGATCGCGAGCACTTCCCGTCCCGCCTCATCGCGCACAACTACCCCCACTCCGCTTTCACCCGGATTGCCGCGGGATGCCCCGTCTGTTGCCGCATAGAGCGTCATGCGACGCGGACGCTGGACAGCACAATTTCGTCGGACACGATGATACGTCCGCACCGCTCACATGTATACAGCCGGTCGTTCTTCCGGAGCTCGAGAAGTTTCTGCGGCGGCACGCGGTTGTGGCATCCGCCGCATGCCTGGCGTTTGACGGGAACAACGGCCGTGCCTCGCTTCGCCTTCCGGATCCTCTCATAAGCTGCGAGATCGGGTTTGGCGATACGCGCGACAAGCTTCTCACGCTCATGTGTGAAGCGCAGTTCCTCATCTTCCGTGGCCTTGGACACCTCCGCGAGGGCGGCCCGTTTCTCGGTCAGGATCTTTTCGAGCTCGGCAATCTTTGCGTCGGCCTCCTCCGTTTGTGTCCGTGCAACCGTGGCTGTCGCTTCCAATTGCTCCATATCCTTTTCGAGCTTCGTGATCGTCTCTGTCGCCGTATCCATCTCTCGCGTCAGAGCGTCATACTCCCGGTTCGTTCGTACGGCGAACTGCTGTTTCTTATATTTTTCCAGCCGTTCCTTCAGTGAGAGAATATGTGCATCGGCGTCGTCGCGCTGCGAGAACGACTGCTTCATTCTTGATTCATGACTTTTCCGCTCGTCGCCGAGGCCTGCGAGTTGTTCTTCAAGCGATTGCACTTCGCTCGGCAGGTCTCCCTTAAGTTCCTGCAGCTCGTCAAGATGTGAATCTACGAGTTGAAGGGCGTACAGCTGCTGTAACTTTGTTTTCAACGAAGGCTCCTCTGACATTTCTACGCATAAGCAACGGGATTGGTGCGAACTGCACTAACGGCGACGGGGATACGCTCGGCCCGTGCCCGGCACGCCTCCCGGATCTTCCCGGCGATCGTTGCGAGCACCGGGTATTCGGTTTCGTGATGCCCCGCATCAATCAACGCTATGCGCCCTGCGGCATCCTGAAAACGGTGAAACGACACATCGCTTGTAACGAACACATCTCCATGCTGCGCGATTGCATGTTCGATGAAACGGCTTCCGGCCCCGCCGCACACAGCGACACGGATAACCCGCCGACGCACATCCCCCGTATACCGGAGCGCGCCCGTGCCCAGCATCCGCCGGACGCGTCGGAGAAACGCTCCGAGCGTAGTGGGGCGGCGCAGATTGCCAATTGCCCCCATCCCGAATCGGGGGTGCGCGTTCCCGATCGGATAAATATCGTGGGCTACCTCTTCATAGGGGTGCGCGTGCCGCATGGCTGCGAGGACGGCGGGGAGGCGGTCGCGGTCTACGATCATCTCCAGCCGCACTTCCGGCACACGTTCATACTTGCCCCGCCGGCCCGCAGCCGGGGTTGATTCCGCATTTCCCTGGAATGTGCCGATGCCCTCCGTACGGAACGAACACTGCGTGTAATTTCCGATGATGCCCGCGCCCGCCTCTGCCATGGCCCGGGCGACGCGATCCACATCGGCCGCCGGGACAAACGTCACCAATTTCACCTGCAGTCCAAACGAATGGTCGAGTGGCTCCGGATCCCGCACACCCAGGATGCCGGCAAGGGCGCTACTCGTGCCTTCCGGTGCGGCATCCAGGTTGGTGTGTGCTGCGAGGGCCGAGATCCCTTTTCGTACAAGCGTGGTGGCGGTGCGGCCTACGCGTGTTGTTGAGGTGATCGAGGACAGGGGATGATAGAGGAGGGGATGGTGGCTGACAATCAGGTTTGCCCGGCGGCGGAGGGCGTCGCGAACAACGTCCTCCGTGATGTCAAGGCAGATCAGTACCCCCCGAACGGACATGTGCGGGTCACCGCACTGGATGCCCACATTATCGTGCTCCCACGCCGCCGTCCGCGGTGCCCATTCTTCCAGCACACGCTGTATGTCCCGAACTTGCATGCTCACGACCCTCTCACAGAAAAAAAGAATCCCGCCGTGTGGCGGGATTGTGAGGTCGTGTGTCTTCTGCAAAAAGCTTTCGGTCGGTATAAGGTGTCCGTTTCACTGGCTTCAGTGACACATCAGTCTATGGCAAATCCGGCACATGCCGGCCATACTCACTTCAGGAACTATTAATATAGCGAAGAGGCGGTTGAGAATCAAGGCCGCCCCGGGCTTTTCAGAAATTCGGGTCGCTCGAAATTCATATCGCGGAGCCTGGAGATTTCTTCTTCCACCAGGCTGATATTCTCGTCGATGGCGTGAACAAGCCGGGTTTCCTCCTCGTCAAGTGTCTGGCGGAGGAGAATATCGGTGCTGATCTTTATTGCAGCGAGGGGGTTATTGAACTCGTGGCATACCGTGACGACGAGCTCCTTAATGGCGTCCGTCCGTTTGCGGGCAATCAAATCGGCCTTCCGTTCCAGGGCAATTTGCCTCTTGAGGCGAACGCGCTCTATGATGTTTAGAATGGTTCTGGGAAGGACCGAATCTACAGCCTCATCCTTGATCAGATAGTCCTCCACGCCGTACTTCATGACCTCGATTGCCAGGCGGAAATCCCGGTTGGAGGTAAGGAAAACAATGGGTACGTCGCAGTTGCGTTCACGGATTTGCTGCACCAATTGCAGTCCGTTCATATCCGGAAGAAAATAGTCAATCACAATGAGGTCGATTTCGGGGGTTTCGGCCAGATACAACAGGGTGGAATTGGCATCCTGTTTCCAGGTCACCTGAAAGCGGGATCCCTGGTATTTGGTGAGGAGGTGGCGGGCAATGGCCATATACGCCACATCGTCATCCACAAAGAGCAAGTTGATTGGTACGGAGGGGTCCATTGTGGGGTAATAATAGCACAATACGGGGAGAGTTGCAAATTGTTGATTTTGTTCACAACTTTGGGTATACTTTGCCGCAATACCGGTCCCTGTACGGTGGCGTCGTGGGGAAGTGTGGGCCGGAACCTCACAAACACGCCGGAGAGCTTTCTGATGGCCAAGAAACGATCGGTCCTTGTCGTTGACGACGAAGATTCTCTGCGCACCGTGCTCAGCAATGAGCTGATCAACGAGGGATACGAAGTGCGCACGGCCCCAGATGGAGACGATGCTATCCAGGAGATGGGCAAGGCCTCCTATGATCTCGTGTTGCTGGACATCAAAATGCCCCGGATGAACGGTTTTGAAGTCCTGAAACATATCAAGGAGCAACACGAGAAGACCAAGGTGGTGATGCTTACGGGATTCGCGGATCTGAAAAACGCCATCGAGTCCAAAAAGCTGGGCGCCGATGATTTTGTCAGCAAGCCATACGACTTGGTGGATCTGCTCACTACGATTGAGCGTGTGCTCAGCGAATAGGCGCCGGCACCGGCCGCGGTGCGGGCCGGACGCACGGTCCTGTCATGGCGAAGAAGTACAACCTGCTTGTTGTTGACGACGAAGAGCCGCTCCGTCAGTTGCTGGAAGCGGAACTCGGTGAGGCCGATGAGTTCGCGGTGGATGTAGCCGCTGACGGCGGCGAGGCCATCAACCGCATCCAGGCCAAAGTGTACGACGTGATACTCCTCGATATCCGCATGCCGCGCGTCACCGGCATCGATGTCCTCAAGTTTGTCCAGGAATACTCCCCCACCACGCAGGTCATCATTCTTACCAATTACGCAGACATCAAGACGGCCATTGAGACAATCAAGCTCGGTGCGTATGATTTTCTGGCGAAACCGTACGACATCGAAGAGATCTTCAATACCGTCCACCGGGCAATAGAGCGGCGGCAGCTCTTTATCGACAACAAGTTGATGAAAAGCGAACTCACCCGGAAGGCGGGGAGCAATGAACTCATCGGACAGAGCCCGGCTTTTGTCCGCCTCGTCGATAATGCCTCGCGGTTTGCGGAGAGCGAGTCGTTCATTCTTATTCAGGGCGCGAGCGGAACAGGCAAAGAACTGATCGCAAACTTGATTCACCGACGCAGCCCTCGCAACAATCGCCCGTTTGTCGCAGTGAACTGTGCCTCTATCCCTGACACCCTCCTCGAGAGCGAACTCTTTGGCCACGAAAAAGGGGCCTTCACCAATGCTATCGCGGCAAAACAGGGGCTTGTGGAAGTTGCCAACGGCGGGACGCTCTTCCTGGATGAAGTGGGGGATATCAGTCCAGCAATCCAGCCGAAGCTGCTGCGGTTTCTGGAGACGGGAGAATTTCGTCGCGTGGGGGGAACGAATCTGCTTCAGGTGGACGTCCGTGTTGTCAGTGCGACGAACAAGAATCTCCGAGACGAGGTGAGCGCTGGGCGATTCCGGGAGGACCTGCTGTACCGCCTCAATGTCATCACCCTGGTCGTGCCGACTCTGCTGGAACGGGCAGATGACATCCCGCTTCTCTCGGAGTACTTCCTGCGGCAGAAGGCGAAATCGAAGAACGTGAAGACTCTCTCCGCTGATGCAGTCCGTTTGCTGCAAAGCTACAACTGGCCCGGCAACGTGCGGGAGTTGGAGCACGTAATTGAAGGGGCCATCCTGCTCTCAGCGGGCGACGTGATCGGTGAAGGAGATCTTCAGCTTTCCGTGCACCGAGCTGCGGCCCCGACACCCCTGGCTGAGTTGCCGCCGACCCCCGAAGGCGGCACGACCCTTGAGGATCTGGAACGGGTGCACATTGCACGTGTGCTGCGGGAAAACAACTTCAACCGGGCCCGCACCGCGGATGTGCTCGGCATCAGCAAAAAGACACTCTACCTGAAGATCAAGCGATACGGTCTGCCGGTGCCAGACTAGCCGGCCTGCCATCGTCCCTCTTGCTGCATGAGCTGCACCGCAGGTGTCATTCTTGCTTTTAAGCTCTCCATTTCGCTATCTTATTTATCTTCACCTGCACGGTGCCGCGCATGTCGAAATTCCTCGGGCTTGACTACTTCGGCGTTGACGAACTCTTCCGCGAAGAAGAAATTCTTGTGCGTTCCAGTGTGCGTGCATTCGTGGACGAACAGGTTATACCGATCATCGAAGGACAGTACCGCAGGGGCGAATTCCCCTCTGCGTTGATTCCGCGCATGGCGGAGCTGGGCCTCTTCGGCGCGACACTGCCCGCGGAATACGGTTGTGCCGGGATGAATAACGTGGCGTACGGCCTGGCAATGCAGGAACTGGAACGGGGGGACAGTGCTCTCAGAAGTTTTGTTTCAGTCCAGAGCGCCCTGGTGATGTACCCGATATTTACCTACGGGTCCGACGACCAGAAGAAATACTGGTTGCCGCGACTGGCCACGGGTGAAGCCGTGGGATGTTTCGGGCTCACGGAACCCGACTTCGGATCGAATCCTGCGGGGCTCCTTGCAAGGGCCGAGCGACAGGGGAGCGGTTATCTGCTCAATGGCACCAAGATGTGGATCACCAACGGCACGATTGCCGATGTTGCCGTGGTCTGGGCGAAACTCGACGGAATGATCAGGGGCTTCCTCGTAGAGAAAGGGACACCCGGATTCATCGCTCCCGAGATGAAGGGAAAACACTCCTTGCGGGCGTCCGTGACATCGGAATTGGTGTTTCAGGACGTCTTGCTGCCTCCCACGAGTATTCTCCCGCTCGCAGATGGCCTGCGCGCTCCCCTGTCGTGCCTGAATCAGGCGCGCTACGGCATCGCCTGGGGCGTGCTCGGTGCGGCCATGGCCTGTTATGACACAGCCGTCGCCTATGCGCGGTCGCGCATTCAGTTCGACAGACCGATTGCATCTTTCCAGCTCACACAGGAGAAACTCGTGGAGATGGTTACCGAGATCACAAAATCGCAGTTGCTCTGCGTGCAGCTCGGTCGTCTGAAGGATGACGGGAGGGTGCGCTACCAACAGGTCTCTCTTGCCAAACGCAACAACGTGCACCAAGCGCTGGTGATAGCCCGGAGTGCACGCAGCATCCTGGGGGCAAACGGGATTCTGGATGAGTATCCCGTGATGCGTCACGCGTCGAACCTCGAATCGGTGCTGACGTACGAGGGGACGCATGAGATGCACACGCTGATTGTAGGCGAAGACATAACCGGCTTTCCGGCGTACACATGATTGCCACTCACTGAGACAACCACCGGCTATCGGGGCCCCCTGTCGTGAGACCATCAAAGATCATAGGCGAAGCACTCACCTACGACGACGTCCTTCTCGTCCCCAACCATTCCTCAGTCTTGCCGCGCGATGTCGACGTGCGTACCCGTCTGACTCGTCATATCACGATGCATATCCCCCTGCTGAGCGCAGCGATGGACACCGTGACGGAATCCGCGATGGCGATCGCCATGGCGAGGGAGGGGGGGATCGGTATACTGCACAAGAACATGACGATTGCCGCACAGGCCGAAGAGGTCGACCTGGTAAAACGGTCGGAAAGCGGCATGATCCTCCACCCGGTCACCGTCAATGCGACACAGATAGTGGGCGATGTCATTCAGCTTATGACCAAATACAGGATTTCCGGAATTCCTGTGGTCGATGACCAGCAACGGCTGATCGGCATTATTACTAACCGGGACCTGCGATTCGAGCCTGATGAAGACCAACAGGTCTCCGAGATCATGACCCGGGATCATCTTATTACCGCCCCGGTAGGCACGGGCCTGGAAGAGGCCAAGCAGCTGTTGATGAAATACAAGATTGAGAAGCTCCCCGTGGTGGACAAGCAGGGCGTGCTGCGGGGGCTCATCACTTACAAAGATATCATGAAGAAGATCCGTCATCCGAACGCCTGCAAAGACAAACATGGACGGTTGCGCGTTGGAGCCGCGGTTGGTGTCACCGGTGATACCGGTGAACGTGTGGCGGCGCTGGTGAAAGCGGGGGTGGATTTGGTCATCGTGGACACCGCGCATGGCCATTCGCAGGGTGTGGTCGACACGGCACGAATGCTGCGCAAGAAATTCCCATCGCTCAATCTTGTCGCTGGAAACGTTGGGACAAAAGAAGGCACGCGGGCGCTGATCCGGGCCGGGGTGGATGCCGTCAAAGTGGGGATCGGCCCGGGGTCCATCTGTACGACCCGTGTCGTCGCTGGTGTCGGCGTACCGCAGGTGACCGCGATCATGGAGTGCGCCGGTGTCGCTCACAAAACCGGGATCCCGGTGATTGCCGACGGAGGTATCAAGCAAACAGGGGATATTGCGAAGGCGATTGCCGCGGGTGCGGATTCAGTGATGATCGGCGGTCTCTTCGCCGGCGTGGAGGAAAGCCCGGGTGAAAAAATGCTCTACGAAGGGAGAAGCTACAAGGTCTATCGCGGGATGGGATCCATCGAGGCGATGAGAGCGGGGAGCAAGGACAGGTATTTTCAGGACGCGGAAGACGACATCCAGAAGCTTGTGCCGGAGGGGATTGAGGGACGCGTTCCGTTCAAAGGGTCGCTGGGCGAAACAATCTATCAGATGATCGGCGGGTTGCGCTCGGCGATGGGGTATAGCGGCGCTCGCACCGTCCGGGAACTCCAGACCAAGGGGAGGTTTGTCCGCATGACCGAAGCAGGTCTCCGTGAAAGCCATCCTCACGATATCACCATTACCAAAGAGGCCCCGAATTACCACCTTCGCTGACGGCCGGTCCCGGTCACTCGGTGCTGACCGTCTCGTCCGATTGCGGGCGCGCATGCGTGAACACCACATCGCGGCACTGGTGGTTTCGCACCTTCCCAATGTCCGCTACCTGACCAGATTCACCGGCTCACACGGGGTTGCGGTAGTCACTGCATCGGAGGCATGGCTACTCACCGATTCCCGGTACCGCGCGCAAAGCGCACAAGAAGTCCGGGGTTTCCGACGGGTCATTTCGTCCCACGATCTCTGGAAAACCATCGTTGAACGGAAACTCCTCAAAGGATGCCGACGTGTCGCTTTTGAATCGGAAGCCGTAACATACGCCCAGTATAAGAATTTCCGGGACAGCATCGGTCCTGTGGCGCTGGTGCCTGTTCGCAGCTTTGTCGAAGAAATCGCCATAGTCAAGGATGCGGATGAACTTTCCAGCATCCGGCGTGCGGTGGCGATCACGGACACTGTGTTCCAGGAGGTCCTGCCGTGTGTCCGGCCGGGCGTGAGGGAGATTGAGATTGCCGCGGAGATCACCTATCGCCAGCGGTGTCATGGGGCAGGCGGGGATGCGTTCGAACCCATCGTTGCCAGCGGAAGCCGCGGCGCTCTTCCGCATGGCCGGGCGTCGGAGAAAACCGTCAGGTCGGGAGAATTCATCACCCTGGATTTCGGGTGCACTGTGGACGGGTATTGTTCCGACCTGACGCGGACGG
>DAINBR010000121.1:0-9015 GCA_036732865.1 Bacteroidota bacterium
CTCCCGACCCGTTGATCTTGCCTCCATAGGCACCCGCGGAAAGGGCCGCATCGAGCATGCGATCGATCTTTGGTGTCGAGATGCGCAGGACATCCCGCAGTACCGCCTGATGTTCCGAGAGAAGGATTCCCAACCTGCGGTGGTCCAGAGGATGCACCTGCATCAGTTGACGCGCAACGGCCGTGATATCCCTATTGCGCAATGTTCCGAGCAACAGAGCCGCCTGTCCCGGCCCAAGATCCCGGGTATACTGATCCAGCGACGTTTCATCGACCGTGTGCAGGGAGAATGTCGGGTACTTCCTGGTAAGACCGGCAGTGATTTCCAGAACCTGATTCTTCACTCGGGCAAGAATTGCCGTAGTGTCTTTGGGTTCACCGGAATCGCCCACAACGAATGTCCGGAGCGGGACTTCGAGGGGAGTGACGACAACGGAGGGCACGAAATCAATAGCCAGGACACCGCCGAACGACGTCGAGAAATGGTCCATCATACCGCCCGGTTCCTTGAATTCCACCACTTCTGCCTCATGGGCAAGGCGGGCGATCTCCCCGGGGGCAAGCGTTGTCGCCTGATCGCTCATGCGCACCAGGAAGTCGACCCACGCCACGATGAGCGCAGAGGAACTCGATGTTCCGGTGTTGATTGGAATAGTCCCGTGAACAGCGGCGCGGATGCCCGTACTGTGCGTGAAGCCATGCCTGTGAACCACATTGGTTGCGCTTCTCAGATAATCCCGGTCCTTCTCGTAGTGAAGTGGACAGTCGAGGGGAAAAGAATCATGGCTCCGGATATCGGGAAGGTCAAGTTCCGCCCACGGCCGTTCTGTACGCGCGCCATTGACGCTGACACGAAGGGAGATGGCGCAGGGGACAACGGGCAGATGCAGGTAGTCCTGATGTTCACCAAACAGACAGACCCTGCCGGGTGCTGAGATGCGAAGGAATTGGGGGCGTGTCGATGCAGACATACTGCAGATGAATGTATCGGAAGAATAATGGATTGTCAAGGAGATTCGTGGGCAGGGACCAGTTGTGCTGAGATCAGTCTGCGGAACCGGCCTCCCTACAAAATCCTCACTCTGATGGTGTGCGGTACCTTCTGAAGATCGTCGAAAAGAGAATCCTTGTACTCCGCATCCACATCGGCAATGGCATAACCGATGAATTCGTTGGTACGGAGATATTGTGAGATGACGTTGACATTGTTCTGTGCAAAGATGCCGTTGATATGCGACAACACACCAGGGACATTCTCGTGTACGTGGAGCAGCCGGCGAACGGGAGATTTGTCGTGGAGGGGCAGACTGATGTGCGGAAAATTCACGCTGGTGAACGTGCTGCCGGTTGTGTTGTACTCGAGGATTTTCTGCGTGACAAATGTCGCGATATTCTCCTGCGCTTCCTCGGTGCTGCCGCCGATGTGCGGCGTCAACAGCACATTGGGCAAACCCTGCAGCGGCGAGACAAACGGCTCGCGTCCATCCCGTGGCTCCGCGGGGAATACGTCCACAGCCGCTCCGGCCACCTTGCCATTCCGGAGATTGTCCGCCAGGGCTTCGACGTTGACAATGTGTCCCCGGCTCAGATTCAACAGGAGCACGCCGGCCTTCATCAAAGCGAACTCCTCTGCGTCAATAAGGTTCGTATTGGATGGATTGCCGTCGACGTGGAGCGTAATGATGTCGGCTGTCTCGAGCAGCTCCCTGAGGCTGGCAAGCCGGGTCGCGTTCCCGATGGTGAGCTTGTCAACGTTGTCATAATAGTACACATCCATCCCCATGGCTTCCGCGAGAATGGAGACCTGAGATCCGATGTTGCCGAATCCAATAATTCCCAGCTTCTTCCCCCGCACTTCGCGGGCCCGCTCCGTCGTCTTGTCCCACATACCCATATGCGCCTTTGCTATCTTGTCGTAGAGCCGGCGGATGAGTACGATGATCTCCGCTATGACAAGCTCGGCAACGCTTCGCGTGTTGCTGTACGGCGCATTGAACACTGCGACACCACGATGTGATGCCGCATGCAGGTCTATCTGATTTGTGCCGATGCAATAAGCACCCACGACCGAAAGATCAGGTGCATGCTCGAAAATGCGGGGCGTGAGATGTGTGCGCGACCGGATCCCCAGCACCTCCACGCCTTCGAGGGCCGCGATCAGTTCGTCTTCACTCACACGCGCCTTTCCCGAGCGGACAGCATACCCGGCGCCGGCGAACGCTGCAACAGCATTGGAATGGATGTCTTCGAGGAGTAAGGTTTTCATTAAAATCCCTGGTGTTCGGTCCGTGCGATGATTTCATCCTGCAACGTCGTGCTCAGGTCCGCAAAATAGTCGCTGTACCCTGCCACCCGGACAATGAGATCACGATGTTGCTCGGGGTGCTTCTGGGCATCCCGGAGCGTCTCCGCACTGACCACGTTGAATTGGATGTGATGCCCGCCGAGCGTGAAGTAGGAACGCACAAGGTGGGCGAGCATATCGATCCCCTTCTCTCCTTCAAACAGCTGGGGGGTGAATTTCTGGTTCAACAGAGTCCCGCCTGTCCGCACATGATCCATCTTCGCGGCCGATTTCAACACCGCCGTCGGTCCGCGGCGGTCGGCGCCCTGCACCGGAGAGATCCCTTCCGATAGCGGTGTGCAGGCGTTCCTCCCGTCGGGCGTGGCCCCGGTGACTGAGCCGAAGTAGACATGACAGGTTGTCGGCAGAAGATTGATCCTGTACGTGCCCCCTTTCGTATTCGGCCTCCCGTTGACTTCTGCATAAAACGCCTCGAACACCTCCCGCATTACGCTGTCCGCCCGGTCGTCGTCATTCCCGTATTTGGGTGCACGATGCATGACCAGCAGCCGGGTTTGCTCAAATCCGTTGAAATCCGCATCCAGCACCCTGACCAGATCAGCCATAGTGAGCATGTGCTCCTCGAACACCAGCGACTTGATTGCGGAGAGGCTGTCGGTTATCGTTCCGATACCGACACCCTGGATGTAGTTCGTGTTGTACCGCGCCCCGCCGGCATTGTAGTCCTTGCCTCGTGCAATGCAATCATCGGTCAGGAGCGAGAGGAACGGCACAGGCATATACTCGGCATAGATGCGCTCGATGGTATTGTTGCCCCGCACCTTGATGTCCACGAAATGATGCAGTTGCTTTCTGTACGCCTGCAGCACGTCATCGAAGGTCTGCCATCCGTCCGCCGGTCCGGTCGGAATACCCAGCATTTTGCCGGTTCTCGGATCTACCCCATTATGTAGCGTGATTTCGAGAACCTTCGGCATGTTGAAATAGCCGGTGAGGATGTAACTCTCTTTCCCGAACGCCCCGGTTTCGACGCACCCGCTCGTGCCGCCGTCGCGGGCGTCTTCGACGGACTTCCCTTGCCGCAGCATCTCTTCGATGACGGTCTCGGCGTTGAATATTGACGGCTGTCCCCTGCCCTTCCGGATCACCCTGCCGGCATGCTTCAGGAACGCGTCGGGGCTCTTCCTGCTCAACTGTATGTTCGAACTCGGCTGCACGAGTTGCATTTCATCGACCACGTCCAGCATGAGGAAGCTCACATCATTCACCGCATCGCTGCCGTCCTGCTTCAGACCGCCGCAGTTAATGTTGGCAAAATCGGTATACGTCGAGCTCTCGGCGGCGGTCACACCAACCTTGGGAGGTGCAGGCTGATTGTTGAATTTCACCCAGAAGCATTCCAGGAGTTCTTTGGCACCCTCCCGTGACAGCGTCCCATCCGCGATTCCCCGCTGGTAGAAGGGAAGGAGGTGCTGATCCAGGCGCCCGGGATTGTACGCGTCCCACGGGTTGAGCTCCGTGATCACCCCAAGGTGAACAAACCAATACGCCTGGAGCGCTTCCTGGAAGTCGGCCGGAGCATGCGCAGGAACCCTGCGGCACACGCGCTCGATGGTGAGGAGCTCGGACTTGCGGATCGGATCGCGCTCCTCACGGGCCAGCACTGCGGCGTGATCTGCATGGCGGTGGGCAAACGCAATGATTGCGCCGGCACAAATGTCCATTGCACGCAGTTCTTCCTGCTTTGCGAAGGCTTCAGGGTCGGACAGAAAATCCAGTTCCGCCATCCGTTCCCCGATTTCCTGTTTGAACTCCAGCATCCCTTTCCGGTAGATCTTGTCATCCAGCACCGTGTGTCCCGGCGCCCGTTGCTCCATGAACTCCGTGAATACTCCGGCTGCATAGGCATCCTTCCACTCCTGCGTCATCTCCGCAAATATCTTCTCCCGGATTGTCTTCCCTTTCCAGAATGGAATCAGCGTGTCGCGGTACGCGGCGCGCATCTCGGGACTAACCCTGAACGACACTTTCTCGCGTGTATCGAGGATGTGCAGATCTTCAAGCGAATGGCAGCAGAGCTCAGGGTAGGTGTACGTAGCTTTGGGGGCGGGTCCGCGTTCGCCGACGATGAGTTCGCCGTCATTGATGCAAATCGCGCGATGCTCCATGATATGCTTGAAGGTCAGCGCACGGCGCACAACGACAGACACGAAACCGATCTGCTCGTAGGCTTCCTTCACGAGAAGCGCGCGCTCCGGCGAGAGATGCGGAACGGCAAGTATGCTCTGTTCACGCAATTCCCTGACACGTTCTGTCATTGCCTATCCTCCCAGAATCACCAACGGCACGTACTTCTGCAATTCGGCCGCGATCCGGTCCGTGGCGTTGCCGTCCGGAGATCTCAATGCACCGAGCGCATACGGTTTCCCCAGCCGGACGTACTTTTCACTCCCGGCGGCGTGATACGGCAGCAGGTGAATCTCACGAATCGCAGGAAGTGATGCAAGCCATTCCCCGCTCGCGCGGATGTTGCGCGGATCATCGTTGATTCCCGGAATCAGGGGAATGCGTACGATGACCTGTTTGCCCCACTGCACGAGTCGTCGCATATTCTCGAGCAGAAGAATATTGGACACTCCGGTGTATTCCCTGTGCTTCGCGTCGTCCATCATCTTCAGGTCATACAGAAAGAGGTCCACCAGAGGTGCAATGCGTTCCAGGATCACCGGCGATGCACAACCCGTTGTGTCCACAACGGTGTGTATCTCTTTTTGCCGGCTGGCCTGCAGCAGCGACGCGAGAAACTCATGCTGGAGGAGGGGTTCACCTCCGGAAAACGTGACGCCGCCTCCTGACTCGTCAAAAAAGACCCGGTCCCGTACGACCTCATCCAGGACGCTCCCCGTGGTCATCTCTTTTCCCGCCACCTCGCGCGCGCCCGCATAGCAGTGCGGCACACACTCTCCGCACCGTGCGCACAGCGCACGGTCTGTGTTCACCCGGCCGTCATCCCGGATAACCGCGCCGTGGGTGCAAGCGTCCACACATTCACCGCACTGTATGCACCGCTCTTCCCGGAGGATGATCTCGCTTTCGCGGCGTATGGACTCCGGATTGTGACACCAGGGACACGCAAGAGGACAGCCCTTGAGAAAAACGGTCGTCCTGATCCCCGGCCCGTCGTGGAGCGAGAATCTCATAATGTTATACACCATGCCTGCGATGTCCGGAGAGCGATCTGGCATTGTCTTCGAGGTGAATTCCCTGTGCTACTTCTTGCTGGATCGCCCGGAAGGCGTCAGCAGATCCTTCAAGTCTCTGGCCCCCACAATGGTAATGACCAGAGCCGCTCCGAAGAACAGCACCGCGGCTACCGCGAAAGCCAAAAGCCAGCCATACGCCCATGTGATCATAGCCGCACCGGAGGATGTGACTTCTGAGTGAGCAGTGATCCGACGACCATGCCCGCAAGTGCCAGAAAGAAGCTGAAAAAGCCGGAGATATTGACATCGACGAGGAACATCATCTCCCGGGGGATGGAAGACTTGACGAGATCAAGAACCAGGAATCCGATCGGCGCCAGCGCGCCAAATCCCAGGGCTGCATACGCCCCGACGATGTTTGCCTTCTTCCAGTACAACCCTGCAACGACGCAGCCGAACGCACCCGCGCCATACATCGCCCCCGTGATCGCCGTGTATTGAAAGGCCGTCGCCGGGATCTCGTACCAGAGCCCGAACACGAGGATGAACAACCCGATGATCCCCGTCACAGTCCTGGTCAGGAGAATCGTCGCCCGTTCCGAGAACTCCCTCCTCCTGATCGGTACAATGATGTCTCGCGTCGCCACCGAACTCCAGGCGAGCATATAGGCGCTGTATGTGGACATTGAGGCAGCAAGCATGCCGGCGATCATGAGCCCAAGCAGCCCGCTGGGAATAACCGTGCCGAGCAGCTTCGGCATCGCAGTCATGGAGTTCACCGAAGGACCGAACATTGCCAAGGCGGCGACCCCCCAGAACATCGGAACCATGTATCTCCCTGCCAGTGTGATGCCGGTGTAAAGGAAGACCTTCCTCCCCACTTCGGGACTTTCAGAGGCAAACGCTTTTGACGCGGCCGGCTGGTTCAGAGCCGACATGGCAACACTCCCGATCAGCATCCAGAAAATAAAGGTCCAGCCGAACCGGGGATTGGCGGTGGGATTGACGCCGGCCTCACCCAGCTGGTTCACCACGGCGGAAACCATATCCGCCAGATTCACGTTGGCGAGCACGAAGAGCGTCGCAATCAGCATCCCTGCCGACAAAACAACAAATTGGATGAAATCCGTCACGACAACCGAAAACATCCCTCCCAGAATCGTGTACGAGACGACCACGATCAGCATCACGGTCATCACCGTAAACAGCATCCCCTGCCCCAGTCCCATCGTTTGGGTCAGAAAGAGCCCGTCCATCTTCAAAAAAATGCCCATATTGAGCACCCCTCCCAGGAAAAGGAGGATGCCGCCAAGAAGGCGCACGCCTCTGCCAAACCGCAGCTCATAGAATTCCGGAATGGTCACGATTTTCAGTGCCCTGAGCCCCGACACAATGAAACCGGTCTTGCCGATCACCAGGTACCCGAGGAAACCGATGACCCCGAGGACGAAGCAGGAGAAACCGGTGACATACCCCAGCTCGCCGAAATACATAAATGTGACGATCCCGATCTCTGTGGCAATCAGCGTGGCAGACCCGAGGGCCACCTTGACACGACGGCCCGCGACGAAATAGCCTTCCATGTTCTCCACGTATTTCCGTGCCCGGAGTCCGACGTACATCGAGCCGGCCAGATAGGCAAACAGGATACACCAATCGAGAATCTGAAAATTCATCCGGTTGATGCTCCTTTCACTCGGGTACCGTCAGCGCCCGGTCGTACACCTCGATCTCTCGAATCGAATAGGCCGAAATGGTTGAACGCCCCCCGGTTCCCTCGAGGCCATACATCCGGAGGTGACGGGCAGGGGCTGTCTTAACCGTGTGCTCCTCAGCTCCCCCTGCTCCGCGGGAAACCTCCCGTATCGTCTTCCAGATGATCCCGTCGTCGGAAACCTCGAGCCTGTAGGTGCGCGCACTGGTTTCACCCCACCGTATGCGTACCGCGGATATCGTTCTCGGTTCGTTCCACGAGAGCATGAGCCATTGCTCTTCTTTGCCGTCCGATTTCGTCCACGCCGCTGAATTCCATCGCGTCGCAAGCTCCCCATCATTCGCTGATGCGGGGCCAAAAGCCGGACCGATGACAGAGTGGGATGAGGCGGTGACGCGTGCGTCACGGGCAATGTTTGCCGGAGGCGGTACCGAGTCGTGCGCCACCATCTGAAGCGCGAGGATGGCATACGGCGGAACTTCTACCCGCAGGGTCCGGTCGTCTGTCCGCAGATCCGGCAGCGGCATGTTCAGGTGCGTTGAGTCGAGAAGCACGGCATGGACCGTCGCCGCCGGATGAAATTGCCCGATATGCACTGAGACTTTCTTCGCAGCCGTGGCACTCGTGTTGATCAGGATCGCGGCGAGCCGCCGCCCGCTCCGTGCCGCGTACACCTTGACGCGCGGATCGGTCGAAGCCGATGCCACCAGCGTGTCGCCGAACATGTGCCGGAAAAGGGGAAACACGTGGTACGTGTAGCTGGGCGTATTCCTGCCTTCGGAGGACAGGTAGCCGTAGTCCCCCTTCCGCGGGGGGAAGGCATTGTGGAGAGCCCAGTAGCAAGCAATATCGGTTTTCGCCGCTGCCATAGTCCCCAGCATGTCGGCGACCCAGACAGCGTTCACCATCTGCAAGGTCTGGGGGCCGGGTGAGTGATTCACAGAATTGTACCCGACATTGACGAACAGGATTTGTCCTGCCTTTTCCTTTCCTACCGCGCGTTCTACGTCGGCACGCAGGCGCAGGAATTGGTCACGGTATGTTGCGGTGCTGGCTAACAGCGTGTCGTCATTCTCCTTGCCCCACTGCTGCGGATAGAAGGTCACGGTCAACATGTCGACATACTCACCAGCAGCGGCCAGCACCCGCTCCGTCCACCGCTCCGGATGAACCCCCAGAAACACATTGGTGGCCACCTTGATGGTCGGGTCCGCTTCTTTCATGGCCTTCACGAACCTCACATACTTGGCGGCGTATTCTTCCGGGGTAGAGTGCCCCTTTGCCCACCATCCCCACTGTTCGTCGCCTACCTCCCAGTACTGCACACGCGGGCCGCGGCCCGTATTGCAGTGTCGCACCCACGCGGCAGCCAGTTCAGGCGACTGGTTGAAATTGACGGTAACGAAGGGCTCGGCTCCGACCTCGCGGCAGAAGGCGAGATACTCATCCGTCTCCATCTCCGCACGGTTATTGTCAGGAGAACTCCAGATGTAGGAATCCGCATCGTTACCCCCGGGATACTTCAGGTTCGTGATCCCGGAAGCTTTCACCTTCGCGATCGCGTCCCGGTCACACGTCAGCAGCATCCGGTCGAAGGATGAAGGGAAGAGGGATTCATCCCACCGTGCGGTATTGAGACCGTAGAGCAGCGGGTTTACTGGACCGAGTATGTTCCCCGCCTCAATGGTGAGCGTCGCTTCCTGCGCGACCGCTGCCGGCGCGAGTGCAAGAGCGAGAAGAAGGAAGCGTGCGATATTCCTCATAGTGTCTTTCGCATAATGATGTGGCGGCGGA